>JBGTRS010000001.1:0-40804 GCA_041940665.1 Pyrinomonadaceae bacterium
ACGCCGCTCAAACCGCAGACGCTTTACGGCCGGTGCAAACTCGATCTGTTTGAAAAACTGTCCGCCATGGATTTGAATTTCGCCTGGGGCCGAATTTTTTTCCTTTACGGCGAATATGAACATCCGCGAAGACTGGTTTCGTCGGTGATAAACTCTCTGCTTGAAAATGAATTTGCCGATTGCTCGCACGGCAGACAAGTCCGCGATTTTTTGCACGTCAAAGAAGTTGCCGAGGCGTTTGTCGCCTTGCTTACGTCGGATGTCAAGGGCGGTGTGAACATCGCTTCCGGCGAGCCGATAACGATCGGAGAAGTCGTCGAAGAGATCGCCTCGATCATCGGAAACCCCGAAAAAATCCGCTTCGGAGCGATTCCGGCACCGGAAACCGAGCCGAAAAGAATCGTCGCCGATGTAACTCGTCTGCAAGATGAAGTAAAATGGAAACCGCAGAAAGATCTGAGACAGAGTTTGCAAAAAACCGTCCAGTGGTGGATAGATCAGAAAAAAATATAGTGTAAAAAATAACTTACCGAAATTTTATGAAAGTTTTAGCAATAGTTCCTTACCATTTGGACTTTTGTGCCGGGCAAAGATTCCGCATCGAATTGTGGGCGAAAGAACTTGAAAAACGCGGCATCGAGGTCGAGTTTTTGCCGTTCACGAATGAAAACCTGACGGATGTGCTGTATCAATCGGGAAAAATCGCCAAAAAAGCGGCGTTGATGCTTTCGGCATTTGCCACACAACTTAAAAATACCTTTAAGGTTTCAAAACCCGATGTCGTTTTTATCTACCGTGAAGCCGCCATCATCGGCCCCGCGATCATCGAAAAGATCGTCCGCCGATGGAACGTGCCGATCGTTTACGACATTGACGAACCGCTTTTCGTGCCGTATAAAAGCCCGGCCAACGGACATTTAAATAAGTTAAAGTTCTTCTCGAAGGTTGATGAATTTTTCAAAATGAGCGACACGGTTTTTGCCGTCAACCAGGCGATCGCCGATTATGCCGGAAAATTCAACAGCGACGTCCAGATCGTCCCGATGACGGTTGATCTCGATAGATACAAACCGTCCGACACGCCGAAAAAGTCCGACGAAAAGCCGGTCATCGTCTGGGTCGGCACCAGCACGAATCAGCCGAATGTCGAACTGGCTGTTCCGGCATTACGGCGGGTTCGGCAAAAAGTTGATTTCAAATTGCGGATCATCGCCGATGACCCGCAGGACTTTGAAGGCTTGGACGTGGAATTTATCAAATGGACTTTTCACGACGAGGTGCGGCTTTTGCAGGAATCGGATATCGGCATCGTCCCGGTCGAGAAAAGCGTCTGGAGTCCCTGGAAATTTTTCTTCAAAACCGTCCAGTTTTTAAGTTTGGGCTTGCCGGTGATCGGCACGGCGACGGGTTCCAATCTGGAGATCATCGAAGAAGGCCGGAACGGCTTTCTGGCTGAAAACGAACAGGATTGGTATGATAAATGTTTGATTTTGCTTGAAAATCCCGAAATGCGTCGGCAATTCGGGGAACACGGCAGAAAAGCCGCCGTCGAAAAATTCAACATCGAAAATCAATACGATTTTCTGGAAAATCAATTCCGAAAACTTTACGAAAAGAGAGAAATTGCCGTATGAACGCCAACATTGATGCCAAAACCGTCGAGGGATTCGGCAAAGAATGGAGCAGATTTGACCAGACGGGACTTGACCAAACCGAACATCGGCAGATCTTCGACAGCTATTTCTCGATTTTTCCGTGGGATGATCTGCCGGAAAATGCCGTCGGTTTCGATCTCGGGTGCGGTTCGGGACGGTGGGCACAGCTGGTGGCCCCGCGGGTCGGAAAACTTTTTTGCATTGATGCAAGTAAAGATGCTCTCGAAGTGGCCAAAAGAAATCTGCGGGATGAAACGAACTGCGAGTTCTGCCACGCTTCGGTCGAAGCTATTCCGCTTGAAAATAACTCGATGGATTTCGGTTACAGCCTCGGCGTTCTGCATCACGTGCCCGACACTTTTGAAGGTATCGGGCAGTGCGTTTCAAAATTGAAAAAAGGTTCGCCTTTTTTGATCTATCTCTATTATGCCTTTGATAACCGTCCGGCGTGGTTTCGCACGCTTTGGAAAATTTCCGATATTTTCCGCCGCGGAATTTCCAAATTGCCGGACGGACTGCGGCATCTGGTTGCCGAGATGATCGCCGCGGTTGTTTATTTCCCTTTAGCGAGAACGGCCTATCTGCTTGAAAAAGCGGGTTTGAACGTCTCGGCGTTTCCGCTTTCGATCTATCGGGACAAGAGTTTTTACACGATGCGGACGGATGCCCTCGACCGGTTCGGCACGAGGCTCGAGCAAAGATTTACCCGCAAACAGATCGAAGAAATGATGACCAAAGCCGGACTTGAAGATATTCGCTTCAGCGATAAAATACCTTTTTGGTGTGCGGTGGGTTTTAAGAAGTAAATTTTATGTATATTTTAGGTTTAACAACATTGGGCGATTCCGCCGC
Organism: Pyrinomonadaceae bacterium; assembly: GCA_041940665.1. Lineage (GTDB taxonomy): Bacteria > Acidobacteriota > Blastocatellia > Pyrinomonadales > Pyrinomonadaceae > Aridibacter. The sequence continues at coordinate 2,508 of JBGTRS010000001.1, forward strand.
GAGTTTGATAAAAGACGGCGTGCCGGTGGCAATGGCGGAAGAAGAGCGTTTTTCGCGTAAAAAACATCACAGCGGTTTTCCGTACAAGGCGATCGAGTATTGTCTGGATCAGGCGGGCATCACCTTAAAGGATGTCGAGCATGTCGGACATTACTGGAAACCCTGGATTCTGCGGCATAAAGCGATGCAGGCTGTAAAGGCGGCGTTCGTTTCGCGGGCTATGTTTAAGGCGAGAGCCGACCGCGGCGTGGCTCAAGTTTCGGACAGCTATCTCGGAATGTTCCGCCACGCCAGGCGTCTGCGTGAACATTTCGGCGAAAGCGGTTTTAAGTTTCACTACATCGAACATCATCAGAGCCACGCGGCTTCGGCCTTTTTCGTCTCGCCGTTTGAATCCGCCGCAATTTTGACCTGGGACGGAACGGGCGAGGATACGACGACGCTTTTCTGTCACGGCCAAGGCAATCAGATCAAGGTCTTGAAAAGGATCAAACTGCCGCACTCGCTCGGCCAGTTTTATTCCGCCGTGACTAATTATATCGGGTTCGATATGTTCACGGGCGATGAATGGAAGGTGATGGGACTCGCCGCTTACGGCAAACCGAAATTCTATGACTTTTTCAAAGACAAGGTTTTGACCACCGACGGAAACGGCGGTTTTAAGTTCGATATAAAGGTTTTAGACCATCACCTCGCCAAACATTATCAATTTCCCGAACAGATCGTGAAAGAGATCGGCCCGGGCCGCCAGAAGGGCGAAGAACTGACCGAACACCACTGGGACATCGCCTGCTCGGCTCAGAAAGTCCTGGAAGATACGGCGATCCATCTCGTCAAACAGATCAGGGAAATGACGGGCGAAGAAAATCTCTGTATGGCGGGCGGCGTCGCGTTCAATTCGGTTATGAACGGCCGCATCTTTCACGAAACGCCGTTTAAGAATTTCTTTGTTCAGCCCGCCGCGGGCGATGCCGGCTGCAGTTTGGGAGCGGCCCTGATGGTCTGGCATCAGAAACTCGGCAATCCGCGAAAATTTGTGATGAATCACGCTTACTACGGCCCGCAATTTACCAATGAAGAATGCCGGAAGGTTCTGGACGAAGCGGGGTTGAAGTATGAAACTCTGCCGGATGAGGAGTTACTGCCGAAACTGGCGGAAATGATCTCGGAAGGGGCGATCGTCGGTTGGTTTCAGGGACGGATGGAATGGGGGCCGAGAGCTCTGGGAGCGAGAAGCTTCGTCGCCGATCCGCGCCGCAAGGATATGCGTGAGATTCTCAATCACAAGGTCAAACTGCGGGAATGGTTCCGGCCGCTCGCACCTTCGATGCTCGAAGAATACGGCACGGAGATTTTCGGCAAAGAACATCACGACCCCTTTATGATCACGGTCATCGAAGTGTCGGAAGATTGGAAAGAGAAAATTCCGGCGGTCGTTCATGTGGACGGCACCGCCCGTCCGCAGATGGTCAACAGGGAGGTCAATCCGCGGTACTGGAATCTGATCAATGAATTCAAGAAACTGACCGGCATTCCCCTGCTTCTGAATACATCCTTCAACATCCAGGAACCGATTGTCTGTACACCGGAAAATGCGGTCAACACTTTCAGAAATGCGAACTTCGACGCATTGGTTCTGGAAAACAATCTGGTCTTGCGGAGCGAAAATTAAGTCTTTTTTATAAATGGATAAAATTCTTGCCATACTGAGTTTTTTGACGGGCGTTGCCATCGTTATTTTTGCCTTTCCCGAAGGTAATGTAGCTGTTTTGGTAGCGGCTATGACTGCCGGTATTGCACTTTTTATAATTCGCACTCAATTTCCCGATGATAAAATATTTCTGACCCGCATCTTTTTGATCGGCTTATTGACGAGAATTCTTTTCGGTTTAATTATCCATATTTTCGATTTACGGAATTTTTTCGGAGGAGATGCTGATACCTACAGCCACTTTGGAAACGAGTTGATGAATACCTGGTTTTCCTCATCGCAAGCCGATGTTGATCCGCTGTTAAAAATACGCGTAAACGGCGTCGGATGGGGAATGTTTTATCTGGTTGCCGTTTTATATTCAATTACGGGTCCGAACATCCTGGCCGCTCAATTTTTCTGTGCCGTCTTCGGTGCGGCGATTGCCCCTCTGATCTATATTTGTGCATTTAAGATATTTAAAAACCGGCGGGTCGGACAGGTTGCCGCCATCTTAGCCGCCGTCTCACCCTCTTTCATTATTTGGTCGGGGCAACTTATGAAGGATGGATTGATCATCTTTTGTCTGGTTTTGGCCATGACGATGGTTTTGAATTTACAGAAAAAATTCAGCTATTTACCTTTTGCTTTACTGATGATCTCTCTTTTCGGGGTTATTTCTCTCAGATTTTATGTTTTTTATATGGTCGCGGCGGCGGTTGTCGGGACTTTTATAATCGGCTTCAGCAACACGCCGCAGGCTATTTTCAGAAGACTCGTGGTGCTCATCCTGCTCGGAGTCGGTTTAACATATCTCGGTGTTATCAGATATGCCGGAACGGAATTTGAAAAGTTCGGCAATCTCGAAAGAGTCCAGGCCGCCCGAACCGATCTGGCCACCCGGGCGGATTCAGGATTTGGCGAGAACTTAGACGTTTCAACCACCGAAGGAGCGATTCAGGCAATTCCGATCGGGTTAACATATCTGATGCTGGCTCCGTTTCCCTGGCAAATTTCAAATTTTCGCCAGCTGGTCACCTTGCCCGATATGCTCATCTGGTGGGCTTGTATTCCTTTTTTGATCAGCGGTCTGATATATTCGGTCAAAACCGTCTGCGCGGCTCCTTGGGAATATTGATTTTCTCGATAATGTTGTCGCTCGCCTATTCGATCTTTCAGGGAAATGTCGGGACAGCCTATCGGCAAAGAACGCAGATCCAGGTTTTTCTGTTCATATTCGTCGGTGTCGGCTGGACGATCTATCTGGAACGCAAGGAAAATGAAAAAATGCGAAAACTTGCTCAAACACGAAATCTTGAAAAAAGATTGCGAGAAAACGTGAGAATTCGTAATGAATACGAAGATCAGGAATAAAATAGAAATAGAATGTGCGGAATAGTCGGAATAGCAAACACAAACTCACGCTCGATAAACCGTGAAGTTTTGGAAAAAATGAACGGAGCGATCACGCATCGCGGACCGGATGAAGACGGTTTTTATGTCAAGGAAAATATCGGTCTGGCGATGCGGCGGCTCTCGATCATAGATTTGGCGGGCGGACAACAGCCGATCTTTAATCACGACAAAACAAAGGCGATCGTCTTTAACGGCGAAATTTATAACTTTCAGGAACTGAGAAAAAATTTGGAAGACGAGGGCGATAAATTTTACACCCATTCCGATACGGAAGTCATCCTTCATCTCTACGAAAAACACGGCGTCGAATGTCTGCAATTCTTACGCGGAATGTTCGCCATCGCCATCTGGGACGATCGGGAAAAATCGCTCTTTCTAGCCCGCGACCGCGTCGGTAAAAAACCGCTTCTCTATTCACATCAAAAAAATGGTGATCTCATATTCGGCTCGGAATTTCAGGCAATTTTAAAACACCCGGAAATCTCGCGGGAAGTTGACCTTGAAGCGATTGATAATTATCTGACGTTTATCTGCGTTCCCGCCCCGCAGACGGCTTTTAAACAGATCCGCAAACTCAAACCCGGCCATTGGCTTTTGTGGAAGGACGGCGAAATAAAAACCGAGAGATACTGGACGCTCGATTATTCAAAAAAGATAAAGATTTCCGAAGAAGAAGCGATCGAGGAAACGACGCGGATCTTACGCGAAGCCACGAAATTGCGGCTGATCTCGGAAGTTCCTTTGGGAGCGTTTCTGTCGGGCGGGGTTGATTCATCCTGCGTCGTCGCTCTGATGGCACAGGAGAGTGAAAAACCCGTCAAGACATTTTCCATCGGTTTTGAAGAACAGGATTACAGCGAATTAAAATATGCGAAACGAGTCGCCCGTCACGTCGGAGCGGAATATAACGAATTTATCGTCAAGCCCGATGCTCTCGAAGTTCTGCCGACTCTGGTCGAACATTACGGCGAGCCTTTTGCCGATCCATCGGCCCTCGCCACCTACTACGTGTCAAAGGAAACCCGCCAATATGTCACCGTTGCTTTGAACGGCGACGGCGGCGACGAAAGTTTTGCCGGCTACGAAAGACATTTTGCGATGAAAATTTCGGAGAAATATCATATCGTTCCCGAATTCGTCCGTCGCCAACTGATCGAACGGGCTTTCCTGGCAATTCCGAGTTCGACGGATTTCCGCAACCGTTTTACGCGTCTGAAAAGATTCTTAAAAGCCGCGTCGCTCGAAAAAGATCAGAGATACCTGCGGTGGATGAGCAATTTTCAGCCGCACGAAAAAGAAGAACTCTATACGGCCGACTTTTCCGAAAAAGTCGCCGGCAACGCTCCGGTTAAATTTATCAGCGAGATCATCAAACAGAACAATAAAGGCATCGTTGACGCAACGCTTTACACCGATATTTTGACCTATCTGCCGAACGATCTGCTCGTCAAGGTTGATATTGCGGCGATGTCCGTTTCGCTCGAAGCCCGTTCGCCGTTTCTCGATCATAAATTGATGGAATTTGCCGCCACTCTGCCGGAAAACATCAAACTGAAAGGACGCGAAAACAAATATCTGCTCAAAAAAGTCGCTTCGCGACTCGTTCCGAATGAAGTTATTTACAGGCAGAAAATGGGTTTTGCCGTTCCGATCAGCCATTGGTTTCGCGGCGAAATGAGCGGTTATGTCGAAGAAAACCTGCTTTCTGAAAAGTTTCTCGGCAGAAATCTTTTCAAAGAAAGCTACATCAAACATATTATCGAAGAGCATAAAGCCGACAAACAGGACAATTCCTGGAAACTCTGGAATCTTCTGATGCTCGAACTCTGGTATCAAAGATTTATAGATTAATTAAGAATGCGTGTCGTCATTTTAACAAACGAACAGGGGAATCAAACGGCTTTGTGCAACAAATTTGCCGAAAAATTCGATGTGGCAGCCATCGTTCTGTCTCAAAACATCCCGAAGAAAAAACCTTCCCTTTCAAAAAAAGCGAATCTTCTCGTCAAACGCCTGGCCGGCCGGACATTCGGACGCGAATTCGTGGACGTCTGGTTTGAAATGCAGAAAAAATACGACTCGCTTTACCCGGATTTTCCCGAAGCGGAAATCGTTCGCGTCGAAAACGTTAACGCCAAAGAGTCCTTTCAAACGATCGAAAAACACAAACCCGATCTGGTCATCGTTTCGGGAACGAATCTGGTCGGCAAAAAGGTAATCAAAACGGCACAGGAAAGACGCGGGATCGTCAATCTCCACACGGGCATTTCGCCGTATGTCAAAGGCGGTCCGAACTGTACGAACTGGTGTCTGGCCAAGGGCTGGTTTCATCTGATCGGCAATACGGTCATGTGGCTGGATCTGGGCATTGACACCGGCAACATCATCGCCACCGAACAGACGCCTCTGGACGGAAATGAGAGTTTGTTCGATCTGCACTGGAAGGTGATGGAACACGCCCACGACATCTATGTAAGATCGGTCGAAAAAATTGCCGCCGAAGAAAATGTTCATTCCGTTCCGCAAAATGAGATCGGCGAAGGTTCGCTTTTTTACACGGCGGACTGGAACGCCCGGGCGATGAGAGACGCTTCAAGAAATTTCAAAAACAAATACGCCGCCTATTTTGCCGACCGGGAAAAACACGCGGAACTGACCGCCGGACTTAAACTTTATCCCGTCAATGATGCTAAAAAGTAAACTCAAAAATTTTTATTATTCCGCCGCTTCCCTGTTCGGGCTGGACAAAAGGCGTCTGCAAAAACTCCGGGCGGATAATAAAATTGCCGTTCTCAATCTGCACCGCATCTCGCCCGAAAAAAATCCTTTCTGGTCGCCGCTTCACCCGCAAATCTTTGAAGAGCTTTTGAAATTTTTGAATAAAAATTTCGAGGTCTGTCTTTTCAGAGAAATCCGTGAAAAACAAGATTCGGAAAAGCCTCTGGCGATTATTTCATTTGATGACGGTTATCGGGATTTTGTCGAATATGCCGTTCCTCTGCTGGAGAGATACGATGTCAAAGCAAATATGAACATCATTCCCGCCTGTGCCGAATCCGGCGAAGCGATGTGGAACATCAAACTTTATGATTTTTTGAACTCCGCTCCCGTCGAACTTATCAACGAGATAAAATTGCCCGGATTTGACGGCAAGATAGAAACCGACACCGAAGAAGATAAATTAAAATACGGCTTACGGATCAGCCGTTTTCTCAAATTGCGTCCGCGTTCCGAACGCGAAAAAATCCTCGAACTACTCGAGCCTTTCTATGAAAAGATCGAATTTCGGAAAACCGAAATGATGAATGCTCAGGAAATAAAAAAAATTGCGGCAACCCACGAAGTCGGCGTGCATTCATATACTCACGAATCAATGGCTTTTGAGAAAAGCGAGTTTTTTGAAAATGATTTCTTTCGATGCAAAAACTATTTTGCGGAAAAACTTAGTTTGCCTCTGGAAATTTACGCTTTTCCAAACGGAAGTTACCGGAACGAGCAGATTGATTTTTTGCAGAAAGAAAATATAAACCATATTTTGCTGGTTGATGAAAAATTTGCGGATGCATCAAGCAATATTTTTCCGAGAATAACGACCTACGGCAAAAACGGTTTGGAGGTCAGAATGAAAGCCCTGGGATTCTAAAGAGAGCGAACTTATGAGGGTAACGATAATTTTTGCGGCGATTTTTTCTCTTTTTACGGCGGGCTGTGTTTCATCGCCCGAACCGACGGGTTTAGCGAAAGACGAGATCGTTTCAACAAAAGATTTCGGGAAATCAAAAAAAGAAACAAAATTTAAGGTCGAAACGGTGGCGAGCGGTTTGGAAGTGCCGTGGGGTTTTGCATTTTTATCCAAAGATAATTTACTTTTTACCGAGCGGCCGGGCCGGGTGCGGATGATCGAAAACGGAAAACTAAAGGACGGTGTGATCTACAAAGTTCCCGATGTCGAACCGACGGGCGAAAGCGGTTTGATGGACATTTCGCTTCATCCGAATTTCAACTCCAATAAATTCGTCTATCTCGCTTACGCCTACAAAAACGAGGACAAGCAAAACGTCAAGATCGTCCGCTATAAATTCGACGGAAAGATTCTGAACGAAGATAAGGTGATCATCGAAAAAATTCCCGCCGCTCCGAATCACGCCGGAACCCGGGCCAGATTCGGTCCCGACGGCAAACTCTACGTGACGACCGGTGATGCGACCGACTGGAATCTCGCTCAAAAAACCGACTCCTTGGCGGGAAAGACCCTGCGTTTGAATGATGACGGAACCGTTCCGAAAGACAATCCGTTCGTCAATGACAAAAATTACCGTCCCGAAATCTGGACGATCGGCCACCGCAACGCTCAAGGGCTGGCGTGGCAGCCCGGAACGAATCTGATGTTTCAGACGGCTCATGGTCCGAGTCATTTTGAAGGCCGGGGCGGCGGGGCGGATGAGGTCAACATCGTCGAAAAAGGCAAAAATTACGGTTGGGCGGAAATTTACGGAAATATGAAAAAAGATGGAATGGAATCGCCCCTGCTCGAATACACGCCGGCTTGTGCTCCGGCGAGTGCGATGTTCTACAACAGCAATAAATTTCCCGATTTCAGAGGCGATCTCTTTTTCGGATGTTTACGCGGCGTGCGGATCATCCACGTCAAACTGGACGGCCGCAAAGTTATCGGACAGGAAGACATTCTCAAAGGAAACTTCGGCAGAATCCGCGAGATGGCCGAATCGCCCGACGGCTACATATATTTTTCCACCTCGAACCGCGACGGCCGCGGTAATCCCGCAACGGACGACGACCGGATTCTGCGGCTTGTCCCGGCAAAATAGCTGAAAAATGAAAAGTGATAATTTTCAATGCAAAAGTACATATCAGTTATCACTTTTCGAACCATCCCATTTTTCCAAAACTTTTTACGAAATCCGGCGTAAAACCACATTTGCGAATGACGATCCGTTGTTTACGTGCATCTAAAGTTCGGTTCAAACAAAAAATCTACTGCAATAATTAATTTTTACAGGAGTTTATTTAATGAAATTACGTTCAAATATAATCTGGCAAAAATTCTTTGCCCTTTTCGTGATGTTCGCTTTACTGAGTGTTCCCGCGTTCGCTCAGATGGCGGCAACCGGAACCGTTCCGGTCAAGAAACGAGTTCGCTTTCCGCAACGGAACAGAAACTTACCCAGGGGATCACCATTGATTCGATCAAAAAATATACCAACGCACTTGCCTCGGACGAGATGGAAGGCCGCGGCACGATGCAACCCGGGGGCGATAAAGCGGCCAACTGGATCGCCGGACAGTTCAAATCTCTCGGCTTAAAACCGCTCGGCGATAAAGATTCTTATCTGCAATCGATCAAATTCAAAGAAACCGTTTTCACACCGGAAACCGCTTTCGAGGTCGGTGAAGATAAATTCAAGATGGGCAAGGATTACGGATTTATTCCGTTGCCCTTTAAAAAAGAAAACGCCGATGTTAATGCCGAAATGGTCTTCATCGGCTATGGGATGGAGCTTTTTTCAAAAAAATCGGACATCCTTTCCAAGATCAAAGGTAAAATCGTTGTAATGATCGAAGGTCCGCCGGCAAGTGTTCCGAAAAAAGAATGGGAAGAAAAAAACGTCAGCATCGCAATGTTTCAAGGATTGGTGGCCAATGGCGTAAAAGCAATTATAACCATCGGAAATGGCCGAGAAGGCGATAAATCGGAAGAATATATCGATTATTTTGGCCGCCGGCAAATCGCTTTGGCGGATGAACAAGATTCACCTGCACCGTTTCCGATTCCGCCGTTGATGATGGTTAATCGTGCCACGGCTCAAAAATTATTCGCCAAATCGGACGTTGAATTTACCAAAGCAATGGCAGATGCCGAATATAATACATTCAACTTTTTTGAACTAAAAAATTCGGCAAAGATCGTCACCAAATATGAAACTAAAAAAGGCACGAGCAGTAATGTCGTCGGCTATATCGAAGGATCCGATCCGAAATTAAAAAATGAAGCCGTGCTTTTCTCGGCTCATTACGATGCTTACGGCGTTGAAAACGGCAAAATCTACAACGGTGCGGCGGACAACGCCCTCGGCACGGCGGAAATGCTGGCGGTCGCCGAATCGTTTTCAAAAATGAGCGAAAAACCGAAACGGTCGCTCATCTTCATTGCCGTTACGGGCGAAGAATACGGACTTTACGGCTCGAAATACTGGGCGAATGAGCCGACCTGGGACATCAAAAAGGTGGCGGCGAACTTAAATCTCGACGGCATCGGCACGGAAGTCTTCGGTCCGGTTAAAAATATGGTCGGGTTCGGGGCGGAATACTCGACTCTGGGAGCGATGCTCGACGACGTCGCCAAATCCTACGGCATAAAAATTATGCCCGACCCGCAACCCGAAGAAAAAGTTTTCACCCGCTCGGATCATTATTCGTTCGTCAAACGCGGCGTCCCGGCTCTGATGCTGATGGGGGCTCCCGAAGGCACAAAGGAAGAATTGATCGCCAAGATCAAGTCTTGGGAAAAGGTCAATTATCATCAGCCGACCGATGACGTGATGGAAAACTGGGATTGGACAGGAGCGAAAACCGTCGCCGATATGATGGGCGTTCTCGGTTTGCGAATCGCCAATCAGGAAAAAATGCCCGAATGGCTGAAAGGCACGCGCTTCGGCGATCTCAAACGCGGAAACACCAAAGATATTCCCGAAGAAGACGAGAATTAAGTTAAACGCATAAAAAAAGTGAAGGAGCGAAAAAGTCTGTGTATTACCCGGCTTTTTCGCTCCTTCACTTTTTTACTTTCTACCGTCTTCTTTGACAGGAAGATTTCCAGAAAGCATTTGCTTTCCCGTCGTTCATTGATTCGCCGACCCATTTAAAACCGTCTTTGGAAATACCGGAAAAGGTCAGACGGGTTCCCTGTTTATTATCGCCCTGCCGCATGACGAGGTTTTCTCCTTCCCTGACACCTTCCCAGACTCCGCTCGCATAATTCGGCATACGGAAAAACGTCACCTTCCATTTTTTCTCTTTCGCGTCGAAAATCCTGATGTTCGAGGTCGAAAACGCCGGACTCCAGTATTGATCTAAAATGCCGTGTCCGTTCAGAAAATATTTCGCGTTCCAGACGGCCGGAAATTTCGCCCATTTGCCCGTTTGCGGATTGAAAATCTCGTCCATGCATTCAAATTCGCCGATCATAAACGCAAACTGAGCGGTCTCCGGCGGGGCGTCCGGGTTTAACCGGCCGAACGGAAATGCGGGACTTGCTTCAAAGCCCATCGAAGTTTTCGGAACAGAATTGGTTTGAGCCGAAACGAAAAAAAAAGATACTGACAAAATGAAAAGCAGATGCAGTAAGCGGAATAATTTTTTTTCAGGCATTTGATCTTCTCCAAAGGTTTATTTTGAACGGAATGCCGCCATTCTTTCACAAAGCCTGCTAAATGTCTTGAAAGAGTCTTGAAATTTTCTTTAAAGTTTTTTGGTCAGTATTTACATACCCGCCAGAGCCACGCCGTCCGGTCCCGCTCCGGCTTCAGCCCGCCCGATAACCTCGTATTTTCCGAGATCGATCTTTATCACGCCGTCCTTTTGCACGGTCGTAACGAACGCAAATCTGCTGTCTTTCGAGAAGATTAGGCCTAGGGGAACATCTTCCAAACTCAGACGCTTTATCTCTTTCCGCGTTTTGGCATCGGTGAACACGAGTTCTTTTTTATTCGGAAGAGTCGAAACGACCTGCTTGCCGTCGGGCGTAAATCGGACGCGATACGGTCTTTCGCCCAAACTTATTTTTTCGACGACTTTTTTGCTGGCCGTATCAACGACATCAATTGCACCTTCAGCATTCAGACCGACCCAAACTTCTCGGCCGTCGGGCGAAAGGTCAATCGCTTCGGGCTGTTTGCCGACGGGAATCTGCGTAATCTGCGAACCGGCGGGCGGAATGTTCTGGAGTTCGAACATCGTCACCGAATCAGAGCCGATATTCGCCGTGTAAAACCGCTTCTGATCGGATGATCCGACCACCATATGCGAAGCGTTCTGACCCGTTCCCATGATCCAATCAACCTTATTTGTTGCGGGATCGAACCTCGCGATCGCCCGGTTCGTCTCCGCCGTGAAGTAGATTTTTCCGCCGATCTCCTGAATGCCGTGCGGACGCATCAGGGGCGAAAGGTCAACGCGGCGAAGTTCTTTCATCGCTTTTAAGTCAATCACCGACAGCGAACTTCCCGGCGTCTGCGAGCCGTAATTGGCGACAAACGCCGTTTTGCCGTCTTGAGAGACGACGACCTCGTGCGGCGCATCGCCGACCGTGACGTTGCCCAAAACCTTCATGGAATGGGCTTCGAGAATCGTCAGAGATGCTCCGGCTTTATTTAAAACCAGTAAAAGCGGTTTGTCGGAAGATTGGTTATCCTGCGAACAGGCGATCAGCGGAAAGGCGAACAATAAAAATGCGTATGAAAATAAAAAGGGGCGTATGAATTTCATATCGTTTCTCCTGATTTTTAGGTTTGATATGAATTTTACGCCGCTTTCAGAAAAAGGTTTCTATTAAAAACTGTAACGCCATCGTCCCGGTGGCTGTCCTGAGACCGTCCCGGTCTCAGATTCAACATTTAATAAATACAACATTAATCAAAATAAACTTGATGTGGCGGCGGGACGCACGCCACGACTGCCACCGAGGTGGTGGCGTTACGGTTTCAAGCGATGAGCGAATTTTTGCCGGAATTTCCCGACTTTCGGGCTGACGACCGCCGCACAATAGGGCTGGTTCGGATTTTTTTCAAAATAATTCTGATGATACTCTTCCGCCGGATAAAAGTTTGTAAATTCAGTAACTTCCGTGACGATCTCGTCATCAAAAACGCCCTCGTTCTCAAGTTCTTCGATAACTTCATCCGCCGTTTCCTTCTGTTCCGGGGAATGATAAAAAACCGCCGAGCGATAGGACGAGCCGACATCGTTGCCCTGCCGGTTTAAGGTCGTCGGATCGTGCGTCCCGAAGAATATCTCCAAAATTTCTTTATATGAAATCTCGTTCGGGTTAAATCTTATCTGCACGACTTCGGCGTGGCCGGTTGTTTCCGAACAAACTTCCTGATAGGTCGGGTTTTCCGTATGCCCGCCCGAATATCCCGACACGACATCTTCGACGCCCTGCACGGCATCAAAAACCGCTTCCGTACACCAGAAGCAGCCGCCGCCCAGGGTTGCTGTTTCTAAAGAATTATTTTCCATAAATTTATGTTGGCAAATCAAAGATCGGAACGCAAGCGTCCCGCTTGCAATAAACGCAACTGCGTTCAGCAGGCGAATCTATTTCTTCGATTTTAATGCTTCCGCCTGTTTTGCCCGGTCTTCATCGGAAAAATCCAAAGATGCCGCCATTTTTGAACGGCGATATCCGGCGACGTTTTGAGCTACCGACGCGAAGGCTTCCTGCGTGCCGATGGTGTTGGCCGCGTAGGTTAAAGCCGCGTTGGCACTGATGCCGATGGCTTCGGCACTCAGGATCGCATCCTGATTCGCCCCGATAAAGATAAACTGCCAATTATAGACATCGCGTTGATGCGAGATCATTTCGTTGATCTTCGTCGCCGAAAACTCTTTCGAAGCGTTTTCAAAACCGTCCGTCAAGATGACGAAAACGACCGAATCCGGTCTTTCCGCTTCGTCCAAAGCCGCCAGTCTCTGTCCGACGGAATTTACGGTGCGTCCGACGGCGTCATAAAGGGCGGTCATTCCGCGTGGCTGAAAAGTTTCCTGCGTTAGACGATCGGCCGTCTGAATATCCTTATCGGAATAGACGACCTCATATTGATCGTCAAACTGGACGAGCGAGATCGCCGCTTCGCCTTCGACCTTCTGCTGTTCGGCGAGAAAATTATTAAATCCGCCGATCGTGTCCGATTTGACGCTTTCCATCGAACCCGAACGGTCGAGAATGACCGTAATATCCGTTTTATCTTTCATATCATTTTACTCCTTTTTTTTCACGGCAAATCTTCGCTTGATCGAGGTTTCGGCGGTTTGATCTGCTCATATATAGACGACGCAAGCAAAGCCGGCATCTTGCCTTTCGCCTTTGCAACTTTTAAAAATAATGTTCATTTTATCAAATGATGATGTTTTACATTTCAGGTTTGTCCGCTTTTATCATCGCCGCCACTTCGCGTCCCGATTTCATCGCACCGTTGAGCGACGGATATGCCGTATAATCTCCGCACCGGTAGGTGTATTCGTTGATCTTTAAATCCGGTTTGCTCCGTGAATCTTTCAGATATTGCGGTAAAGCTTCGGGAATTTTGTAGGTTTTCAGATGCCGCCAGTTTTTTCCGCCGCCGAACCATTTATCCAGGTCGTTTTTGATTGTTTCTTCCGAAACCTCTTTGTTGCCAACAAGGTTTGCGGAAATCAAGGTTTTGCCGTTTGCGGAATAATCCGGCACGGCATCGGAGGCGGGAAAAATATGATCGATCGGTTCTTCTCTGTTGGAATTGATGATGAGATACGCTTCGTCCTCAAATTCGAGCGGAGAATCGCTTTCAAAATAAATACAGGTCGTCGAGTTAAATTCGGTTGCCGATTTTTCACCGAGCAGTTTCGCCGCCGTGTTCGCATCCGCGGCAATGACGATCTTTTCGGCCGCGATCTTTTCGCCGTTTTCTAAATGAACGGTCTTTCCTTCAATTTTTTGAACACGGGTATTCAACCTGATCTGACCTTCTGACAAATTACCGGCGATCTGTTCGGGAATCGCCTGCATTCCGGCGGCGGGAACGACGACCTCGCCTTTGGAAAATTGGCCGTATAGAAATTTAAATAGATCGGCTCTTGTTTCTAAATTTCTTTCTAAAAAGACACCGCGGAAAAACGGCACGAAAAAGCGTTCGATGATCCGGTCGGTATAGCCGAAGTATTTTAAGAAATCGTGCGTCGTGCGTCGCTCACTCGACTGGGCGGGATCGGTCAGACTTCGCGTATCGAGATTCATCTGAAAAACGTGGAGTTTATCGAGCAAACTTCCGACGGGTGCGAAAAGTGCCTTTGGTGCCGTCCAAATGTCTTTTAAGGGATTCGGCATGACGAAAAAGTCGTCGCCGTAGCGGATTCTCGCTCCCGAAGGAATTTCCCTGAAATTCAGTTCGCCGTAATTCAAAAGTTTTTGAGCTTCGGGATAAGACGTTAAAAAGACCTGAAACCCGCGGTCGAGCTTGAAGCCGTCCACCTCATCCGTTCTGACACGCCCGCCGACCGCATCCGACGCTTCCAGGACGGTTGCTTCAATTCCTTTATCTTTTAAGTATTTCGCACAGGTCAAACCGGCGATTCCTGCTCCGATTATTACGATCATAATTTTTGTTTTATCAATTGAAAATCAACCCTCAATGCTCTCTGTGGATAAATTTCTTTATAAATTCTCCAAGAATTCTTTGGCATTCTCAATATGGGCCGACCTTTTTTCCGCATCCATTTTGTCGAAATTGCCGATGAGCATCGCCAGACGCGGATTTTTCGAAAGTTTATCGCGGTGCGAATCCATAAAGTTCCAGAAAAGTCCGTCCCAGGTTTCCTGCCAATCGCCTTTTTTGTGGCCGCCCATTTTGCTCAAGTAATTACTGCCGCTGATATAGGGCTTTGTCGCCATCATTCCGCCGTCGGCAAACTGCGACATCCCGTAAACATTCGGCACCATCACCCAATCGTAGGCGTCTATGAAAAGTTCCATAAACCAAAGGTAAACTTCGTCCGGGTCGAACTCGCACAAAAGCATAAAATTTCCGAGGATCATCAGACGCTCGATATGATGGCAATAGCCCGTTTCCAGAACCTTTTTGATCGTTATATCAACGGGTTCGATGCCCGTTTCGGCAGTCCAGAAAGATTCGGGAATCTTACGCTTAAAACCCCAATAATTCATAGTCCGTTCCTTTGAACCGACCTTTTCATAGACGCCGCGGATGAATTCCCGCCAGCCGATGATCTGCCGTACAAAACCTTCGAGCGAATTTGTCGGAATATCTTCTTTCTCGGCAAATTCAAGCGTTCGGTCAATCACCTTTTCGGGCGTAAGCAAACCGGAATTTATCAAAGGTGATAAAACGCTATGATTTATGATCTTTTCATCCGCAACGATCGCGTCTTCATACGTGCCGAATTCCTCAAAGCGTTTTTTCAAAAATTGCTCAAGCCAGTTCTCAGCTTCTTTGAAAGTCGCCGGGTAATTGAATTCGCCCTCCAACTCGCCGTAATTATCACCGAAATTTTCTTTGACGTATTTTTCGGCTTCTTTGGTGAATTTATTTTTTTCGGGAAATTCGACTTCCGGCGGCGTTTTGTCTTTCGGATATTTTTCGCGGTTTTCGTCGTCAAACGACCATTTTCCGCCTTGCGGCTCATCGCCGTTTTCGATCAAGATACCGCGTTTTTGTCTTTGCTGTTTATAAAACGCCGTCTGAAAAAATTTCTTGTTCTTGCTGCCGAAGTATTCTTTCAGGTCTTCTTTTGAATTCAGAAACAGCGGCGTCGTGAGGATTTCCAATTCGAGTTTGTCCACTGCTTTTTCGCGGATTCGCTTTTCGAGCCAGTTGTCCGTTACATCGCAGAATCGAATCTTTTCAAAACCTTCTTCGATCAAGTAGGGAATCAGATCTCTGACATCGGAAATATCTTCGCTTGATTCGACATATCTGACCTTCAAACCATTTTCCTTCAAAAAATCCTCGTAAAATTTCATCGTCGCCCGATGGAATTTGAGTTTCTGTTTGTGAAACTTGTAATGCCGGAAAAACAAAAATTCTTCGACCAGAAGAACTTCCGAACCCTCACAGATCGCCGGATTTTCCTCGAATAACTGGTGCGGAAAAATCAGTGTCGCTGTTTTCATTTTATCCCCTTATTCTTACGGTTTTACTTGCTCTTATTTTTATTCAGACGGCATTTGTCACTGCAGTATTTTACATCCGTCCAAACCTTTTCCCATTTTTTCCGCCACCTAAAAGGTCTTTGGCAAACAACGCAAATCTTTGCCGGCAGGTTTTGTTTTTTGACATCTTTCATATTTTTTGCCCGCTAATTTACGCGAATAAACGCGAATTATTTATGTGAATTTATTAGCGTAAATTAGCGTAGATTAGCGGGCCATTTTTTCTTAAACCTATCTTAACTAAACAAAGTTTCGCGTTTCATGAACTTTTTGCCCTGTTTCCAGTATTTGAAAAATGACGGGAAATATCCTTTTACTTCCGGAAAGAGCCAATCTCTGTCTTGCTCGTTTCCGACATAATGCGTGGCGGTCGGATGTTCTTTGAAATAAATCTCATCGAGTCCAAAGTCTGTTTTTAGTTCATCAAACTCGCCCGTATATATTTGAATTCGCTCGATGTTTTTTGACAGATTCAAAATAAAATCGAGGGTCTTCGGCGAAACCGGATATTTTTGAAAATGACTTGGCTCAAGCAATAAAATGCGGTTGGCGGCGAGGTCTTTTTTCCAGAACGGATCGAGATTGTAAAAGTTATAGATAAGCGTCGGTTTTGAATTATCAATTTCGATCTTCTCCGAACTTTCGGGAAGTTCGGTTTCGAGATTCGGTTTTTCCGTTTCCCGCAAAACATCGGGAATTTCCAGAACGGGAAAATCCTCATATTCGACATCGAGGAAGGTCTGTTTTTGGGAGGTCTTGCAGTATTTATTGATGTTTGCCTGATTGGCGTAGTATTTTTTGTGGCTGAACGATCCGGCTGTCCATTGCCAGCTCAGAGCGTTGCTTGCCCAATCGGCATCGAGCAGATGAAAATAGAACCATTTTGCCGGAAGATGCCAGTAACTTTTAGCGATGTTGCAGACGACGGAAGCGATATACATCCGCTGATGGTTGTGGACATAACCCGTTTCGTATAAATCGTTTATGCCGTCATCAATCGCTTCGATCCCTGTTTCCGCCTGCCGAACCGCGGTCGGCATTTCGTAATTTTCAACGTCTTCCGGCGGACGCTTCAAATCCTCATTGACCGCCTCGCCCTTCGCCATCCAGACTCTTTGAAAATAATCACGCCAGGCGAGTTCCTGAATGAATTTTTCAATCTGCCGCGGATTAAAACCGCGTTCGATGACCGATTCG
Source organism: Pyrinomonadaceae bacterium (assembly GCA_041940665.1). Lineage (GTDB taxonomy): Bacteria > Acidobacteriota > Blastocatellia > Pyrinomonadales > Pyrinomonadaceae > Aridibacter. Next base: position 19,757 of record JBGTRS010000001.1, read on the forward strand.
AGAACCGTTTTGGTTGAAATCACACCGCGACTGATATACGGCGAAAGACGCGTCACCGCACCGTCTAAGTAATTCCGCGTTCTGCCGTATTCGACCGGTTCGATCTCCCCAACCTTTTCGAGGATTTTATCTATTTTTGTTACAAACATCTTTCCCTGCTTGTTCTTTTCTCAAATTTTTGGTGTGAATCAATGACAGGAACGAAACGCCAGCATCTTGCTGGCGTTCCATTTCAAAAGTTTTACCTTTGATTCACATTTTATTTTGCCAAAACACGGTCAAGCCACATATTCGAGAGTTTTTCCTGGATCGAATTCGCCCGCAGGCGGTCGTTCAGGTTTTTGAAATCTACAAAATCCAGGTTTTGATCCTGATTAAAACAGGAAAAAACAAAAACCTCTTCGCCCGTGTGCGGATTGACATGGCGTTGCAGGCATTGGGCACAAATTTCCTTCATCATACACTGCATCGGACTGTTGATCGAACCGATCGCCGTATGCTGTTCTTTCAAGAAAGGCTTCAGGGTCGAATATCTCGCTTCCTTGACGCCGTTCATCATCCGGTCGGAACCGATGACAATCATCCGGTCAACGTCCTTTAAGTTGACGGTTTGCTCACCGAGTTCGCCTTTCGCATAAGCGATCATCGCTTCGACGATATTGCCGCGGAAATGAAAATCCTGCGAACGGTGCGGCTGAATTTCGACGCCGTAATCGGTTGCCCAAATGACCTGATCGGTGCGTTCTTCGATCTCTTCGCGTTTGAAAAGATCGGCACCGTCCTTGTAGCCGGCAAAGTATATGACCTTGTTATTGTTTTTGCGAAGTGCTTCGGCGATCGAGAATAAAACGGCGTTACCGAGTCCGCCGCCGGCCAAGAGAACCGTTTCGTTTTCGGGAATTTCCGTCGGCGTTCCGGTCGGTCCCATGACGACGACCTCTTCACCTTCTTTTAAGAATTGGCACAAACGCGAGGACGTTCCCATCTCCAGAACGATCATCGAAAGCAAACCCTTTTCTTCGTCAACCCACGCACCCGTGAGTGCGAGTCCTTCCATCATCAGGCGTTTGCCCTCGACGACCGGAGCATTCGTCTCAAAATTCTGCAGACGGTAAAATTGTCCGGGTTCGAATTTCCGAGCCTGCAAAGGTGCTTTGACAATGACGTCAACGATCGTCGGCGTCAGGCGTTCGACCTTGACGACGAAAGCCCGCAGTTGCTCATCCAGAACGGCTTTTAATTTATTGAAGATCGCGTCCTTTTCTGCCTGCGGCAAGTCGCCCTGTTCTTTTAATTCGTCCTCGAAAATCTTGACGACCTCGCCGTAACCGTGTTTGGCCGAAGCCATCGCTTTGACGACATTTCCCGCAAACGAAGGATGATTATCGCCGTAATAGGAGATGAATTTGCCGTCCTTTTCATACGACGTGAAAAATCCGCCCTTGGCTTCGCGGACGTGGTAACTTCCGTCGCCGTTCTTGAAAACCTCGTGCGGTTCGAAATATTGCCGCCATTCGTCGAGTTTGAACGTGCCGGGAAATTCCTTTTCGTAGATGACGTTCGGAGCCGTCCCGGCCGCAACGCAGACGGTTTTGGCCGGAAAACGCACCGTTTCGCCCGTCATATCGAAGCGTCCCGTTTCTTCGTTGTATCTCAGACGCTCAAAGATGAGGGCTTTGACGGCGTTGTTTTCGTCCGGCACGGCCTCGATCGGCGTCATCAGTTCGACAAAATTGATGCCTTCTTCAAGGGCTTTTTCGACCTCTTCGTGATTTAAGCGATAGGCGGGCGAATCCTGCAAGCGTTTGCGATAGACGAGCGAAACGCCGCCCCAAGATTGAATAAGCGGCACGAAATTCGGTTCTTCACCCGCTTCTTCGGCTCGTGTCCGTTCTTCGCGGATCGCCTTGCCGTGAACGATATATTCACCCAGGACCTTTTTTTCTTCTTTGTCAAACTGTTTCCAAACCTCTTCTTCGCCGATCGCTGCGGAGATCTCCTCGAATTTTTCGAGCATTTTTTCGACCTGCACCGGATAATAAGCGAAAAGTTCGGTCGCCGTATCAATTCCCGTCAAACCGCCGCCGATGACGACCGCCGGAAGACGCATCTGCAGATTGGAAAGCGTATCCTTTTTGAACGCTCCCGTCAGTTGCAGAGCCATCAGAAAATCCGATGCCTGACGAATCCCGCGGATCAGATTGTTTTTCATCTTGACGATCGTCGGTCTGCCCGCACCTGTTGCGATCGCGATGTGATCAAAGCCGAAATTCCAGGCGTCTTCGATCGTAAATGTTCCGCCGAAACGAATCCCGCCGTATGCCCGGAAACGCTTACGCCGAAACAAGATAAGCTGAAGCATCGTCAGAAAATTCTTGTCCCAACGCACGGTGATGCCGTATTCGGAAACGCCGCCGAAACCCGACAGGATTCTTTCGTCGAGATCGTCTTTGATCTGATTGATGTCTTTGACGGGTTTCGGACACATCTGCCCGTGTTTGCCCGTCCAGATGTCGTTTAAGGGTTCGATCTTCAAACCATCAACACCGATCACGCCGAAACCTTCGTTCAAAAGATAATGAGCGAGTGTGTAGCCGGCCGGCCCCAAACCGACAACGAGGACGTTTTTGCCGTTATACGGGAGCGGATACGGTCTTTTCGCATTCAAAGGATTCCAGCGGGTTAAAAGAGAATAAATCTCAAATCCATACGGCAAGTCCAAAACATCGGTCAGCGAAGCAGTTTCCACCAAAGGAATGTTGACCGGCTCTTGTTTTTGGAAAATACAGCCCTTCATACAATCGTTGCAGATCCTATGTCCCGTTCCGGCACACATCGGATTGTCGATCGTCACCAGTGCCAGAGATGCAATGGAGTCGCCCTGACCTTTGAGCATATGCATTTCGGAGATCTTTTCGTCGAGAGGACAGCCCGCCGTTTTGATATTCAGGGGATTTTTCTGCACATTGCCGTCGCGGTCGTGCAAACCTTTCGAGCAGGAATCCTTATCGCGTTCGTGGCAGATCAGGCAGTAATCAATCTCATTCAATGCATCCCGACGCGTGCCGCGATAATCGGTCAAGCCGAAACCGTCGCGGCGGCGTAAAGACTCATCCGGTCCGCGTAAGGCTTCGGGAATGTCTTCCGTATAGCGTTTGATGTGAACCAAGTTTTGATAATCGAGCGGCCGCGGGGTTTTGAAGGCATACCATTTCTTTTCCTTTCTATAAAACTGAAACGCCGACCAGATCTCGAAAATCTGCAGAACTGCCTTGACTTGAAGCAGTTCGCCCGTGCCGTCGATCTCGGTCACGAACCGCGAAAAGACATTACCGAAGGTTGAATCCTTTAATTTGTCGTAGGCTTTATGAATCTTGTTCAAGGTTTCCTGAACCTCGGTCGTCACGTCCAGGTCTTTGGTCAAGGTTTCTTCGGCTTCGAGGAGTTCGGCGACGATCGAAGCAATTGCCAGTTCTTCATCGTGGATCAGAACTTCCATAAACTCGCCGTTCTTTAATTGGCGAATGGCTTCGGCTAATTCCGATTCCTTGTAATCGCTTAATTTATCTTCTTTGAATGAACGAATCGCCCGCCGCTGGACGAAAAATTTATATTTCCAGATCGGATTGTCTCTGAGAATCTCCCGTTCGAGTTCCCGGCGTTCTTTCGTGATGCCGAACATTTTGGCGATAAATTCCGAAAGATACGGGGCGGAATCCGTCAGAATCTTCGAAGCGACCTTTGATTCATAACCCAACCCGCGTCTTTCGATGTATTCGAGCAACGCTTCGTGAAGAACGGGTTCTTCTTCCGCTAGTTCGGCGTAAAATTTTTCCGCCAACTCTTTTAAGCGGGAAGCATCAAAAAGATCAGAATACTTAAAGCCGGAAATGCCCAATTCAAAATCGTGATCTCGGGAAAAGTTTTTTGTGTTGATGTTTTCTTGTTCTAAAGTTCCAATCATATTAGTTTGTAAAATGCAGATTATAAAAATTTATCTTAAAAGGAAAAATATATCATTTGAGTTTGCCGGGAAACAAAGCGGGAAAGGTTTATCCGGGTTGGAGTTTTTTGCTTAAACAGCGGAAAAAGTGTATATTTCTCAAGTATTTTTAAGCTGAAGACTTTGGATATATTATAGTAAAAGGTTATATTAAGGGTTTGACTAATAAGTTTTGGTTGAGTTATTTCTCGCATTTAATAATGCTCGGCTTAAATTTATCTAAGTTTTAATATTTAGAGGTTTTATAATAAATATGGAAACAGATGAAAGGCTGCTGCCGGTTCCTGAAGTAAAAGATTCGCACGCCTCCAAAAATTTACAAACGGCAAATCACGAGTATCCTCCGAGTTATTCACCGTTCTACGACGAAGATTCATTTAATGACAAGCGTTCGATTCGCGAATATTTTAATGTTATCTACAAACGTCTGCCGTATATTCTGGCACTGACGCTTTTGACCACTGCGGCCGTCGCCTTTTATATGTACCGGCAGCCCTCGATCTATCAGGCAAATACGACTCTGATAATCGAACCGCGAAAGCCGAAACCGCAAAATACGCAATCGGTCAATATCAATTTCGGAAACGATCAGAATTACTACAATACGCAACTCGAACTTCTCCGCAAACCCGATCTGATGCAGGACGTTGTTATCAGGCTCGGTCTTCATAAAAATCCGAATCTGATGGACAACAACCGCAAAGGCGTTTTTGCAACCATCAGTTCGATCTTTTCCGGTGAAGAAAAACCGCCGACGATTAACAATGAATTGCCGGTTATTTCAACTGAAAATCCGGAAGAAATAAACCGGATTGAAACGACAAATCTGACACCGCAAGAAAAAGCACTGGCCGAACGCTATGCCGCGTCTTTGCTCGGCGGTTTGAGCGTCGAACAAAGGGAACGCACGAATCTGGTTACATTGAGTGTGATCAACACCAATCCGTCTCTGGCGGCCAAGGTTTCCGATGCGGTCGCGACCGTTTTTATCGAACAGGATATCAAACGCGAAACGAGCGGAGCGGAAAAAGCCTACCGTGAACTGACCAAATCGATCGAAGAATTGAAAAACACGATCGCCGCCAAAGAACAGGCTTTTATCAATGAAATGAGATCGAGCGGACTCGCCCTCGGCGACGGCAAGGTCAGCGAACTTTCCGCCGAAGAACTCGGTACGTTAGGTAAACAGAGACTCGATGCGATTGATGAACGAAGAAGAATCGAAGCCGAATACAATGCCGCCTCGCGTTCCAATAATCCGTACGGACTTTCGGACGGTTCGGGCAGTCAGGTAGCTTCTTCTCTGCGTGAAAGAAACGAAGAACGAAAAGCAAAACTCGATGAGCAGTTACGCGAAATAGACAAACAAATAAAAGATTTGGAAGTTGCTAAAAGCGAGCTGTTGGTTAAATATACGCCGGAATATTATAAAGTTAAACAAGTCGAGGCAAAAATCAGAGATTTAACGGAATTTCGTGAAAAAACGGAGAGAGAACGCACCCAAAAAATCGAATCCGAAAAACAAAAGACGGAAAAAGAAGTTCAATCCGATATAGTCAGTGCTTTACGGGCCAAACTCGAAGCCGCCCGCAAGAGAGAAAGTCAATTAGATGCGGCTTATACCAATGCGATCAATTCAGCCAATATCAAGGGTGTCGCGGAAACAAAGCTGACGACCTTGAAACGCGAGATCGAAACCTATCGCGAACAGCTCGATACGTATATCAAGACTCAGAAAGAACAGGAATTGGCCATTCAAAGCAGTCGTCCCGACAATATCAATATTTCGGCAAATGCCGTGACGCCGACGGCTCCGATCGGTCCGAACAGAAACCGTAATATCGTCATAGCCTTTCTGGTCTCCTTGATCGGCGGCATCGGTCTATCATTCCTGCTCGATTATCTCGATGATTCGATCAAATCTTCGGATGACATCGGCCGACATTTGGGCTTGCCGACGCTTTCTTTGATCCCGCATCATAATCTGGTTGAAAAGAAAAAACGCAAGATGCTCTCGGTCGGCGAAAACGGTCTGGCTTCTTCAACGGCTTTGATCGCCCTGGAGGACAACCGCTCGGCCATGGCCGAAGCCTATCGGCATCTGCGGACTTCGCTTTTGTTCTCGTCCGCCGGAAAACCGCCCGAAACGATTCTCGTTACGTCTTCACAACCGGCCGAAGGCAAAACGACGACGGCGATCAACACGGCGATTACTTTGGCACAATCGGGAGCCGATGTCGTTTTGGTAGATTGCGACCTGCGGCGGCCGCGTCTGCATAATCATTTCAATATGGAAAACTCGCACGGATTGACCAACTATCTGTCGGGCGAACGAGATACGGATAATCTTCTGAGACCCGTGCCGCGTCTGCCGAACTTGAAGGTCATTACGAGCGGCCCGATACCGCCGAACCCGGCCGAACTTTTGAGTTCCAATGAGATGAAGCATCTTTTGCAGTTCTTAAAAGGTAATTTCAAGCATATCGTGATTGATTCACCGCCGGCAATTTCATTTACCGACGCGGCGATTCTCTCGACTCTGGTTGACGGCGTTGTCCTGGTAGCAATGGCCGGCAAGAGTTCGATTCACTTGATGCGCCGCTTCAAACAGCGTCTTGCCAATATCGGGGCGAGAGTTTACGGCGTTGTCTTAAACGGCATCAAACCGAACTCGGTTGACTACGGATATTACGGTTATGGCTATACCTACAGTTATTACAATTCAAACGAAGAAGATTCGACGCCCTCGATGAACGGGGACTCGAAAAATTTTTCCGATGAGAATTTTTTTAATGAGGATGAATATATCGAGGTCGAAGAAGATGAATTGATTCACGATACGAAAGATTAGATAGTTCAAAACCTTTGATTTTTTTTCAAGCCGGATGTTTTTCTCATCCGGCTTTTTGTTTATCCAAAAATCTTTCCAGAGCATTTTCCCAAGGCGGCATCGGCGAAAGTCCGCTCCTTTCGCTCACCAAACATTTCAGCCGTGAATTTTTCGGACGCGGAGCGGGACGCTTCAGATCATTATAAAAAACCGCCTCAATGAGATTTTTGTCAAAATTTCCAAGTTTGCAGATCTTTTCCGCAAATCCGAGATAGCTCGTTCCGCTTCCCGCATTCGTGATGTGAAATGTTCCTGAGAGGTCTGATTCGACAAGTTCCCGCAGACGCTTTGCAAGGTCAACGGCAAAGGTCGGCGTGCCGTAGGAATCCCTGATGGCTTTGATTTTTTTCCCTTCAGCGAGCAGGTCTTTGATGCGGCTTAAAAAATTCCTTCCGGCAAAGCCGAAGATCCAGCCCGTGCGGACAATTATCGAACGCACATATTGCTCTTTTGCCAGCTGTTCGCCGGCAATCTTTGCTTTTCCGTAAACGCTGTCGGAATCTGGCCGGTCGTCCTGCGTATAGAATCCTTCTTTCGCACCTCGGAAAACATAATCGGTGGAGATGGTCAAAAAACGGCAGTTTGTTTCCTTTGTGGCAATCGCCAGATTTTCCACGCCCGCGGCATTGACCGCGTAGCAAACCTCCTGATTCGTTTCCGCTCCGTCAACGTCGGTATAAGCGGCACAATTGACGACCGCATCGGGTTTGTCCCTTTGAATTATCTCTGAAACCTTCCCTTCATCGGAAATATCCAGTTCTTGATGAGTATAGGCGAGAACTTCATCGCCGATTTCTTCGCAATGACGGGCAAACGCTTGAGCGACCATGCCGTTCGCCCCCGTGATGAGAATTTTCATAATCTTAAAAGGATTAAACCAAAATATCGGTAAATAAAAAAAAACGAATTACGAATTACGATCTTCTACTTATTCAACTTCCGCATTTGTTTGAGCAGGATTTGAGCGTGTTCTTTCGGCGAGTTTATATTTTTAAGCACAATCCGGGCATCGCTTTCGTTAGCGTTTTCAATCTCGACATCGCCGAAGCCGAGCATTCTCTGCATAAAGTTGGCCGAAACGGTGACGTCCTGAATTATGCGGAGCGGCACATTGCGGGTCGTTTTGTTAAATAACCCCTCGTCAATCTCGACCTTTGAATCGGTCAGAGTATATCTGACCATCTTTTGTTTAAGATGAAAATAGGCCGGAATCAACAATAGCGAAAGTCCGAGCAGAACGACCGCGATCGAAGAAACGATGAACGAAGCGGAAAAAGTCCCGAGCAGTGCTAGCAGAGCCGCCAGCAAAAGCCCGCCGATAACCGCCAGGACATAGCCCAGTTTCACGAAGATCAAAGTCGGACGGATCGAAAAGATATTTTCTTCCGTGTCTTCAGCCTGTTCCGAGTCTTCACCCAGATCGGTTGCCCGGCGGGCAACCTGCGTTTCCTCTTCGTCAACCGCCTCAAATCTGTTTCCGCATTTCTGGCAGAAAACCGCTTCATCCGAATTTTTCGCACCGCATTTTATACAAAACATAGTTTTTCAGGGATGAGTGTTAAGGGATGAGGGAATCGGCTACAAATTAAAAATTCCGATTCAAATTCGTAAAAACACTCATTCCTTGTCCCTTATCACCAATCCCTCGTCCTTAAAATAATACATAATTTCTGCAATTTAAACAAAAAAAGCGGCCGGAAGCCGTTCCAGCCGCATGTCATTTCGACCAAGAGGAGAAGAGAGTGGGAGGGTTTGAATTTTTATTGCGAGACCAGACGCATTCTGCCGTCCGGTAATTTGACCGTCAAAACCTCCGGTTCATAGACCGTCAGGGGTTTTGTTTCTTCTTTTTCGATCTTTTCGGCAACCTCTTTATCATCGGGTTTTTGAACCGTTTGCAAATAACCGCCGTTGCTGATCGTTTTGTAGCGACCCGTAATGCGGCGGACATATTCGCGTGTTTCCCGGTACGGCGGAACATTGTTCCCGTATTTCATCACCGCCCCTTCGCCGGCATTGTAACCGGCCAGAGCCAGGACGACGTCGCCGTCAAATTTGTTCAAAAGCCAACGCATATATTTTACGCCTGCGTCAATGTTCTGCCGCGGATTGTAAATATCGGTAACACCGAATCTTCTGGCGGTGGCGGGCATCAACTGCATCAGACCGCTCGCTCCCTTGTAGGATGTCGCCCGAATCTTGAAGGCCGATTCCTGATGCATCTGGGCGTAGATCAAAAGCGGATCAATATTGTAGCGGCGGCAGGAATCTACGATATAAGTATCAATGACCGAATTGCCCGTCGTGAAACCGTGCATCTCCTTATTTGTTCCCATCACGAGTTTTGTGCTGTAGGAAGGATTGGTCGTTTTGTTCAGACCCATTCCTTCGTCAGCATCCATTGTCTTTTTGCTGTTTGCTGTTGTTTTCTTTGATGTGCTTTTTGAAGAGACGATCGGTTTAACGGTCGGTGTAACCACCTCAACGCCGCGTGATGTGTCGAAGTTATCAAAAACTCTCGAACGGGTTTGAGCGAATAAAGGGGAGACGGACAATAGACAAATTATCACGAGAAGCAATTTTTTTTGCATATCTTTTGGTTACCTTTTCTTATATTGAGGGGGCCGAGGACGGGGTTGAAAAATTTTTCTTTTTTTATTAAACGGAATTTTTCCGCCTACTTAATAAATAAAAACCTAATAGTCTCATTTTTCCACAAAAAGTTTTACTATTGTTTAAACTTTTTTACCAAGTGATATATTAACCTGCTTCCATTCCTTTCTACAAACAAAAAAATCATATATCTTTGTAAATTATGATCTATCTTTCGCAGGTTTTGGGTCGTCCGATCTACAGTTTTGCGGGCGAGGAAATTGCGACGATCAAGGATGTCGTCGTTTTATACGGAAACGAAGACTACGCCCCGATGATCGGACTCGTCGCCCGCTACCGCCGCCGTCTGTTTTTTATGCCGAAGGAACGGCTCAAGGAATTCGGCCGGAACGGAGCAAAATTAGAAACCGATATTCTCGATCTGACGCCGTTTTCGCGACGTGACGGCGAAATTTTGCTGGCGAAGGATGTTTTGGATAAACAATTGATAGACATTGACGGCAAAAGGGTCGTCCGCGTCAATGATGTTCAACTCATCGAAACCGGAAAAGAATGGCGGGTGGCCGGTGCCGATGTCAGTTTACAGGGCTTTTTGCGACGCCTGTTCCCGGCCGGAATTTATCCCGGCAAAAAAGTGGTCGAAGTGATTGACTGGGCGGATGTCGGATATTTAGCCACCGATTCAAAGACCGTCACGGTGCAGCTCAAATCTTCCAAAGACAAACTTTCCAAACTTCATCCGGTCGAGATCGCCCAGTTGGCCGAAGCCCTGTCGCCCGTTCACCGGATGGATATCGTCGGCTCGCTCGATGATGAGATCGCCGCCGATACTTTGGAGGAAATGTCCACGGAAAACCAGGCGAGAATTCTGGAAGAACTCGACGAAGAGCGGGCAGCCGACCTTTTGGAGGAAATGTCGCCCGACGATGCGGTGGATGTTCTCGAAGAACTTGACGACGAAAAGGCTCAGGAACTTTTCGCTCTTATGGAAGAACACGAAAAGGTTGACGTCGCCGAGCTGATGTCCTACGAAGCGGACACGGCGGGCGGGCTGATGACGACCGAATTTGTCGCCATTCCGCAAAATCTGACCGTCGCCCAGGCGATCAATTATCTCCGGCAGATGGCGAAAACGCCGCATATGATCTATTACATATACATCACGGAAAACGAAAATTCCCGGCGACTCGTCGGAATCATTACGCTCCGGGTGCTGATCCTCGCCAATCCGGAAGATACGATCAGCGATCTGATGCGGACGGATTTTCAAGCGGTCAGCCCGGGCGAACCTTCCGAGGATGTCGCGCTGAAGATCGCCGAATACAATCTGCTCGCTCTGCCCGTTTTGAATGACGAGGGTGAGATTTTAGGAATCGCGACGGTTGATGACGCCATGGAAATTTTATTGCCGAAGCGGTTTGATTAGATTTTATTGATATTTTGAATCTATAGTTCCAAGCAAAAAGAAAAGAGGCCGGCTTAAATTCAAGCCGGCCTCTTTTCTTTTCAAACAGACGCTTCAATTTATTGTTCCGCGACAAAATCAAAGTCGCTGACATTTCCGCTCAGCGTAATCATTTGCGTCGGTTGAGCAAATGTATATTGCTTGGATGAAACGGTGACCGTATATTCCTGCCCCGTCTGCAAATCCCGGAAATTGTAGTAACCGAAACCGTTTGTTCGCACCGTGACCGGAGCGGACAGATTGCCGCCGGATATGGTCACTAAAGCATATGGAATGCTTCTGCCGTTGGCACTCAAAACCCGTCCGCCGAGCGAAGCGGTCGCCTGAGCCGGAATCATCGCGTAAGCGTGAATTTGTCCGTTCAGAACGCCTGTCCCGATGATAATACCGTCATCGCTGATGGCTTGCCCCGATGATGAAGTATTCATTGACAAGTCCCAACCGGAATTTGCCGGGATCAAATCCTGCAGACGGTATGTGTTCGTGCCGTCATAAAGAAACGGAATGGCGAATGCCGACGACGCCGTGCCGACCGCCCAGCCGTTGGAATTGACGCCGCGTGCCGAACCTTGCGACGTGCCGGTGGGAAGCGGAATTTCCGTCATTCCGTTGGCCTGCGTCCAGATAAACGGTCTGCCCGAACCCTGATTCTGCATACTCGAGCCGACGACGTGACCGTTGTTACTGACATCAAATGCTATTGCTCCGTTGGCGTTCGGCAATGCACCGACTTCAAACGCCGAACTACTGCCGATGTCATAAACCATTCCGACATTGCGGGCGGCATTGTTCGGGTCAATTCCGGGACCGACAACGCGGCCGAAATCGTTGATCTTAAACGCGGTTGTAAAAAAACTACCGCCGGATGTCGTCTGCGTAATAATATCCGCATTTCCGTTGCTGTAAATAACGCCGCGTTGGAGGCTTCCGCCGTTTACCGAACCGACCGCCACGCCCGAAGCGTTGATGTCATTGGCATCGCCGAGTGTTTCGCCGGAAGGAAGCGGAAGCTGCGAAACCACTCCGTTTTGCCAGATGACGGGCAGACGTCCCGTGCCGGAAAATGAGTTGGCACAGGTGCCGACAATGAAACCGATGTCGTTCGCACCGGCTGAAAGACAATATGTCCGTCCCGCAAGATTTGGAAGTCCGACGATGCCGCCGCCGTTTGTCCAGGAAAACGCCTGCGATCCGCCGCTTCGCAGTGAACGTCCCAAACCGACTCCGCCGGCGGAAACGCCTAAACCCTGCGATGCCGAATCGGTTTGCAAAACACCGATGTCAAAAATCTGATACTGCGGCGGCGGATTGCCGGTGTTTGCTTCGGATTTTGAATCCTTGAATTTACTTTGGGCAAAGGTGGGAACCGTAATTAAAGTTAATGCCAAAATTGTTGCGAAAAACCTTTTGAATCTCATTTATAATTTCTCCTCGTTGCTGAATAATTTTTTGCTCTCTACAACCAATAACGGATTTCGGAACAAAACCGGCTCAAAATAATTTGAAAAAAAAGTTATAATCGGCTTTACTTTAAATAAAATAGCGTGGAAAACGATAAAACAAAAGAAGTTACGGTCTTTTTAAAAGCCTGGAGCGGCGGCGACCGTCAAGCGGCTGATAGTCTTTTATCGCTTGTCTATAAGGAAATGCGGAAACTTGCCGCGAGTTATCTGCAACAGCAACGCTCCGACCATACTTTGCAGCCGACCGCCCTCGTTCACGAAGCCTATCTCAAACTTATTAACTCTTCGCAAGTCAACTGGCAGGATCGGGCACATTTTTTCGCCGTTGCCGCCCAAACGATGCGGAATATTTTGGTTGACCACGCCCGGGCGGTTGCGGCGGACAAACGCGGCGGCGGATTGCAAAAGATCGAACTCGATGAAGCCGTCGGATTTTCCGACAAACAGGATGTTGATCTGATTGATCTGGACGAAGCCCTCCAACAACTCGCCGAACAGGATGAGTTGCAAAGCCGGATCATCGAACTCCGGTTCTTCGGCGGACTGACGATCGAGGAAACGGCGGAGGTTTTGGGAGTTTCTCCGGCAACCGTTAAACGCGAATGGGCGATGGCGAGAGCTTGGCTTTTTAGAAGGATGAAGGAGAAAGGATGAGAGATGATTTTCAAAGCAGTTCTTTTTTTCTTTATGCTTTATCCGACACCATTTGATTTATGCTTGAAAAAGAGAAATGGCAAAAAGCAAAAGAGATTTTCCAAACGGCTTTGAATTTACCTTCTGCCGAACGCCCGGCGTTTATCGAAAAAGCATCGGACGGTGATGAGCAGATAAAAATGGAAGTCGAAACGCTTCTCGAAGCCCACGAAGAAGCCGGAGACTTTATCAACAAATCCGCTTTTTCGGTCGCGGATTTTGTCACCGATACGCCGAAAACATCTTTGATCGGACAAAAGATCGGTGTCTATGAGATCGAACGCCAGATCGGCCGCGGCGGGATGGGGGCGGTTTATCTGGCCAGACGAGCCGACCAGACTTTCGATAAACGGGTCGCTGTAAAGCTGATCAAACGCGGTTTCGACACGGATGAAATTATCCGCCGTTTTCGAAATGAACGACAGATCCTTGCCGGTCTCGATCATCCAAACATTACACGCCTGCTTGACGGCGGAGCGACAGATGACGGTCTGCCCTTTCTCGTTATGGATTTTGTCGAAGGCGAACCGCTGACAAAATTCAGCCGGCAACAAGAACTTTCAATAAAGGAGCGTTTAGAACTTTTTCTTAAAATCTGCTCAGCGGTTCAATATGCTCATCAGAATCTGATCATTCACCGAGACTTAAAACCCTCGAATGTTTTGGTCACAAACGACGGCACACCGAAACTGCTCGATTTCGGTATCGCCAAACTCGTTGCCGATGAGTCACAGGCGGAAACAATGAACACTTTGACGCGGGTGATGACACCGGAATATGCTTCGCCCGAACAAATTCAAGGAAAACCGATCACGACCTCATCGGATGTTTATGCGTTAGGCGTTATTCTTTACGAACTGCTGACGGGAGTGAGACCTTATAAAATTAAAAGCAGAAGTGCGGAAGAAATCTCGAAGATCATTACCGACAGCGAACCGGTCAAGCCGAGCGATGTAATTCAAGACGGGGAGAGGGGGAGACGGGGAGAACGGGAGAGTAAGAAAAACTCCCCATCTCCCCCTCTCCCGTTCTCCCCGTCTCAACTAAGGGGTGATTTGGACAACATCGTTCTGATGGCGATGCGGAAAGAACCCGAACGCAGATATTCATCGGTCGAGCAATTTGCCGAAGACATCAAGCGTTATCTAAATGGCTTGCCGGTCATTGCCCGTCAAGACAGTTTTGCTTATCGCACATCAAAATTCATAAACAGAAACAAGGTCGGCGTGGCGGCGGTCGGCGGAGTCGCCGTTTCGCTCATTGCCGGAATTTTGACGACGACCAGGCAAGCCCGCATCGCCCGCCGACAACGCGATAAAGCCGAAAAGATCAACAAATTCCTGCAAAAAATGCTCAGTTCCGCCGATCCGCGTGCTGTCGGCAAAGACGCAAAAGTCGTCGAAGTCTTAAAGATCGCCGCCGATTCGGTCGAAAATGATTTTGCCGGATCGCCCGAAATTGTCGCCGATCTACGCACGACCATCGGTCTGACGTTTTTGAGTATCGGACAGATCGAGTCTGCCGAACCGCATCTCGCCGAAACCCTGGAAATCCGCCGAAAGCTTTTCGGTTTGGAAAATCCCGAAACGGCCGTAAGTTTAAATAACTTCGGAAAATTACTGCAGGCCAAGGGCGATCTGAAACGGGCGGAAAAACTTTTCCGGCAAGCTCTAAAGATTCTGCAAAAGGTTCATCGAAATGATTCGATGGAATCTGCCGAAGTGCTTGGCAATCTCGGTTATCTTTTGATGCTCGAAGGAAATTACGAGGAAGCGAAAAATCTGCATCACGAGAAACTGAAAATCATTCGCCGGATTTCGGGCGAAAAAGATTCGGAATTTGCCCAGACATTGAGCAGTCTGGCAAACGTCTATTCTGTTACGGGCGATAAAAAAACCGCCGAAGCGATGCACCGCCAGGCTCTTCGTTTAACGCAGAAACTCTATGACGTTGAACATCCGGATACCGCCACGGCGATGCTTCATCTGGCGATTACGATCATTCCTACAAAACCCGCCGAAGCCGAATCTTTGTTTCGTCAGACCTTGGCTTCCCGCCGCAAATTCTTCGGCGAGGGACATACCGAAACCGCCTGGGCGATCTATTATCTCGGCGATGTTTTCCTGCGAAATGGAAATTATGAACGAGCCGCCGAATGTGCGACGGAGATTCTCAATTGGCGTGGAAATTCGATTCCCGAAACGCATTCGGTCATCAACAGTACACTTTTGATGCTGGGAAGATGTTATCTGGGTATAAATCAAACGACCGAAGCCGAACCGCTTTTGCGTGAATGTGTGAAATTAAGAAAAGAAACCCTGCCGGCCGATCATTGGCTGATCGCCACCGCCGAAGGCTATTTGGGAGAATGTCTTCGGCAGTCGGGCAAAGTTGAAGAAGCCGAAAATTTATCGCAGAAAAGTTATAAAACTTTGTTGGATAAATTAGGCAAAGATCACGAACATACCGTACTCGCCCGGAAAAGACTCGACAAATTTTAACATGATTTTCAATACCGGATTGTCTGCTGAATTTACTGGATCATTGATTGAATCTGCTTCACAATCTCGTCAATACGAGGGATATATTCTCCTTCTGTCGAGACTTTGATCGTAGGAACATCCAATTCCGGAACTGTGTAACCGCCGGGTGATAAAAATTCGCCCGTCTTCCTGAAATGAGCAACCCGATTATCACCGTGATAAAACTCCCGATTCGGATCAGCCAAGCCTCGTTGAAGATGACGTTTTGCGGCAGCCGAATCATCAATCGAACATAAAATAATCATCGGCAAACCTAATTCAAGAATGCCAGGCATCCGGAACTCCCAAACACTGTGTTGAAATGCGGCTTCGATGACGACGGAGATCTTATTCGCAAGATATTGATTTACTGTGGCAAAGAAAAAGTCGGAAATCAAAGCATTTGTGTCGGGCGGAAGATCGTCGTGTTTTATCCGGAAGGTATTGACGTAACCCTCTTTAATTTCATCGCGGCTGATCACGGGCATCCACAGGCGTTCCCCAAGTTTTTTGGCAAGAGTGGTTTTCCCTGCTCCGGCCCGGCCGGTGATGATGATACACTTTGGTTTTCTGGTTATGTTTCCCGTCATCCTTCCAATATCTAACCTTTTTATTTATCCAACCCGACCTTTCTTATCAAATCCCGAAAACGCGGATCATCCCGCAGGTCGTCAACGAGCGGTTCGACGTTCAAAAAAGGCATAAATCCGGAACGTTCCTTGTAAGCCTTTTCAAACCACTCGAAAGTTTTGTCGAAATCCTTTAAGCCGAGATAGATGACGGCGAAATTGTATGACGGAACGAATTGTTTTTCGGCTATCTTTTCCAAGTTTTCCAAAACATCCGAAGCCTTTTCCGTTTCTTCCGCGATGCCGTAGGCAAAACCCAAGTATGCTTCAAAGGCAAGACCGCCGCTCGAGAATTCGACGGCCTTTTGCAGAGCGTTGATCGCTTTTTCCGTTTCGCCTTTTTGCAGAAATGCGAGTCCTAAATTCCGATAGGCAAAGGTTGAATTTTTTTCCATTTCGAGAGCCTTCCGGCATTCGGCGATGGCTTTGTCGAATTCGCGGGCAAAGTAAAATCCGTAACCGAGAGAGATGTGCGAAAACGGCGAAAGCGGATCTAGTTGCTGGACTTTTTGACATTGCTCGATGGCTTCCCGGTGCCGTCCCATTGCTTTCAAGTAAAACCCGTAACCGTCGTAGGCGTTCGGATAATTGGGCGAAAGTTCGACGGCACGTTTGAATTGTTTTTCGGCTTCCGCAAAATCCCAATCGTAGAGCAGACTGCAAAAACCGAGCGAACAATGAGCTTCGCCGAGCGTTTCGTCTATTTCGAGAGCCTTCAAAGCGGCGGCCTTGGCTTTCGGATAAGCTTCCGAAGGCAGCCAACCGCCGGTCGAAGAAGCTAAGAAACCATACGCTTCGGCAATTCCCGAATAGGCGAGAGCGTAGTTCGGGTCGAGATCAATCGCCTTTTGAAAAAATTCGATGCCTTTTTTGATCCATTCTTCCGTGCGTTTGGCCGTCACGAAATATCTGCCTTTCAGGTAAAAATGATAGGCCTCGATATTTTCCGTGTAACGTTTGACCAATTGCCCGGTGTGTTCGCCCGTGATCTTCAGCCGCAGAGTCTCGCTGATGTCGCCGGCAATTTCTTCCTGAAGCGTGAAAATATCGGTCATTTTATGGCGGTAGCGTTCGCCCCAGATCTGCGATTCGTTTTTGATGTTGATCAATTCAGTCGTAACGACCAGGGATTCGCCGATCTGCAGAATTCTCCCCGCCAGAACCGCACAAACGTCCAACTCTTCGCCGATCTTTTGCGGATCTTCGGTTTTGTCTTTGTATCGAAAAACCGTGCTTCGCGGAATGACCCGCACATCTGAAACACTCGAAAGCGTGTTGATGATCGATTCGGTAATGCCGTCGCTTAAATATTCCGTGTTCGCATCTTTACTGCCGTTGACCAGCGGCAGAATCGCTAAGGATTCGATCCGGTCTGCAGAAGAAATGATCCGGGTTGACTGAAAGGAATCCGGCGAAAAAATTGCCGTTTCTCTTTCCGAATGATCGGTCTCGACCTCGGCAATATCGGGCAGTTCGCCCGAATCCTTCACCCGTTTTAATTCCGATTCAAACTCGATTCGTTGTTTGAGTTTTCTCAGATCCGTCAGAAATTCTCCGATCGTCTGATAGCGTTCTTCGATCTTTTTCGAAAGTGCTTTGGAAACGCAAAGATCGAGTTCGGAAGAAGCGTTTTTGAAATATTCTTTTAGGGGTTTCGGGTTTGTCTGCAAGATCGCGGCGATGACATCGCTGACCGTTTCGCCGGCAAAAGGAGTCTGTCCGGAGATCATTTCATAGACGACGATGCCGAGACTGAAAATATCGCTTCGCGTATCAACCTGTAAGCCTCTCGCCTGCTCCGGCGACATATAATTTGCCGTTCCGAGAATCATTCCCGGATTCGTGAGCGACGCGGAAATAATTTCCCCTTTTCCCTTTTTCCCTTTCTCCCTTTCTTGCAGTTTGGCCAGACCGAAATCCAGAACCTTGACGTAGCCGTCGTGTCTGACCATTATATTTTCGGGTTTGATGTCGCGGTGAATGATTCCCGCCTCGTGTGCCGCCATGAGAGCATTGGCAATCTGGACGGCGATGTCGAGCGATTTTGTTAAATTTAGAGATCTATTTTTAATGTGTGTGCGAAGCGTTTCGCCGGCGACATATTCGGTGGCGATGAAATTGATGTCTTCCGTTTTGCCGATGTCGAAAATAGTTAAGATGTTCGGATGATTGAGAGCCGAAGCTGAATACGCTTCACGCATAAATCTTTCGACCGCCGAATTATTTTTGACAAGTTTCGCGGGCAAAACCTTGATCGCCACATCACGTTTGAGCCGCGTATCGCGGGCGTGATAGACCTCGCCCATACCGCCGGAACCAATGGCGGATAAAACCTCGTAATTCCCGAATTTTTCACCGATTTTCAACACGATTTTTTTAGTGAAAGCATTATAACATTGTTTCATAGATGAAACAATGTTTCTTTCTTTGTTTTTTATTCACCAAAGATATTTGGTATTCTTCTACAAAAACATCAACTATTCAAAGTAAATATGACAAAAAACAGTTCCGTATATGTCAACGAGATCGCCGGGACATTCAAGAAAAATGCCGTTCCCGAAAACATTCCGTGGATGAAAAAATATATGAAAAACCGCTTTGAATTCTTCGGCATAAAATCGCCGGAACGCAAAATCATTTTAAATGAATTTTTTGCGGAAAAAGGGTTGCCAAAATTTGAGGATTTGGATGCAATAGTTAATGAATTATTTAATTTGCCCGAACGCGAATTTCATTATTTTGCTGTCGAGCTTTGCGGAAAATTCAAAAAAAGATGGACTGCCGCATCACTCACACTTTTTGAAAAAATGGCGACCACAAAATCCTGGTGGGATTCGGTTGATTATATAAAAAGCGTCTGTTTGAAAGATTACTTTTTGAGATTTCCCGAAAACCGACGCGAGATCACACAGCGTTGGATCAATTCGGAAAATATTTGGTTACAGCGTCTGAGCATTATCTTTCAACTCGGTTACAGAGACAAAACCGATGTCGAATTATTAAAAAGGAACATTTTGCAATTGAGTGATTCAAAGGAATTTTTCGTGCAAAAAGCGATCGGCTGGGCTTTGCGGGATTATGCGAGAACCGATGCTGAATTTGTAAAGAACTTTGTAGCCGAAAATGATCTAAAACCTTTGAGCGAACGCGAGGCTTTAAAGAATCTCTGAAAAACTTTTTGCAGCATTCAATAAATATGACATCATTTTAATCTCGAATACAAAACGGTTTGTCAGAGATTTGATGCTGACTATCACAAATACCTGTTTTTAGGTTCTTAATGGACATAAAGTCTAGATCAATTTTGTATTAATATTAAACGAACAGGAGATAGTTTATGAAAAGACTTGCACTTATATCTATTTTTTCGATTTTAGCTTTTACGGTAATTTCTGCTCAAACAAAAGGTAAAAAGGAAACACCCAAACCCGATAAACAAACGGGAACGGGAAACGAGGTGAGTTTCAAATCAAAGGATGATGTAACGCTTTTTGCCGACATCTACAACTCTAAAAAGGGGAAATCCGCACCTTTGATAATGCTTTTTCATCAAGGCGGCGGCGATGCGAGAGGCGAATATATGCCTTTAATCCCGCGTCTGCAAAAAGAAGATTACAACATAATCGCGGTTGATCTGCGGACAGGCGGAAATCGTTTTGAAAGCGAAAACAGAACCGTTGTAAATCTAAAAGGCAAAGAATACGGTTACTGTGAAGCTTATCCCGATCTGGAAGCCACGCTTGATTTTGCTAAAAGCGAAGGTTTTACAGGCAGACGAGTTGCCTGGGGAAGCAGTTTTAGTGCCGCTTTGGTTTTCCAACTCGCCGCCAAACGCGGAGAAGATCTGGCGGGAATTCTGGCATTTTCTCCGGCTTCGGGCGGTCCGATGACCGAATGTAAACCCGATCTGTTTGCCGCAGACGTTAAAATTCCAACGCTTGCTTTGCGTCCGAGATCGGAGATGCAGAGTGAAGCATCGCAGAAACAATTTGAAACATTCAAAAAACATCAGATTCAAACTTATATTTCGGAGAACGGCGTTCACGGCTCTTCAATGCTCAATTCCGCAAGCGTCGAAGGAAGCGTCGAAGAACATTGGCAAGTTGTTTTAGACTTTATAAAACAGACGTTCGGCAAAACGGAATAAAATGTCTGAACCGAAACATTATCAAAACAGGTTCGTAAAAACATTGACACCGAAAATTTAGCTTGTCAGCCGTTGCGATAAGCTGTTAAATTCATATTTGTAATAATAAAAAATCGAAGGAGTCCTAAAAAAAATTATGAAACGCAAAAGTATCTTTTTCGCGGCATTTTTAATGGCCGCCGTCTTTTTCGCATCAACGAACACGGGAAATGCCGAAGATGTTTTTCCGGTCGGAACGAAACTCGATAATTTTACGATGCCCGCTCCCGATGGCAAAGAGCATTCGTACAATGATCTGAAGGGCGAAAACGGAAGCTTGATCGTTTTTCTTTCGATCCAATGTCCGGTCGTTAAATTATACGACGACCGCATCAACGAGATCGCCGAAGCTTATCAAGCCAAGGGCATAAACTTTATCGGCATCTATTCAAATCATACCGAACCCGCCGCGGATGTTCTCGAATACACCAAAGGAAAATACAAATTTCCCGTTCTGATCGATAAAAACAATGTCTTTGCGGACAAACTCGGGGCGACCAAAACGCCGGAAGTTTATTTCTTTAACGCCGATGATGTTCTCGATTATCACGGGGCGATCGACAACGACCGCTACGGTAAAAACA
>JBGTRS010000002.1:0-31571 GCA_041940665.1 Pyrinomonadaceae bacterium
GGCGCCGACCGAATTGTTGTAAAGCGGCAAAGGATGAAGCAGAACTCTGCGCGTGTCGCTTGCAAAATTTCCTGCCGCGTTTGCCAGAACGGCTTGCGCCTGCGGCGACAGATCGCCGCCGAACATTATCACCAGATCGCCTTCGGTCTCGCCCACGGTTTTTAAAAGATCGTCAAACGCGGATTGTTCGATGCCGAGTTTCCGCAGAAGATTCTCGTCCGCCGCATCACTAAAGGCAAGCGCGAATGCGTCGTAGGAATTCGGATTGATGTGTATAAACTGCGAAGCGTTTTGCGTCAGACGAATCGGCGTGTCATTGACGATTATCAATTTCGCGCCGTCGTTGCGAACCGCCTGCCGCATTTGTTTCGCCGTAAAAGTCTGCTCTTCTTCCGGTTCGCCGCCAACGAGCAAAATCGTTTTCGCGTAGCGAATCTCTTTATGCGTCGCCAGCGGAACGCTCAGATTATCAAAAACATTCGACCAATCGTTGCGGTCGCTCACGGCGAAATAATTCGTTTTCGTTACTTCCGTCGCAAATCTTTTCAAAGTGAAAATTGCTTCGTTCGTCAGACGGCACGAAGCGACAACGCCGACATCGCCGATCTCTTTGAATTTGTTTGCCACGAAATGAACCGCATCGTCCCACGTCGAGGGAATCAGCTTGCCGCCTTTTTTGTAGCGAATAAGCGGCGTTTTGATGCGTTCGGAATGATTGATGAAACCGTGTCCGAAACGCGCTTTTACGTCCAAGAACTCGCCGTTCAAGCCGTTGACATAACGGTCGCGGGCAACGATTCTATGAACTTTTCCGCCGCGCGAACCGATGGAAATCTGCATTCCGTCCGAGCCGTAAATGTCGGTCGAGATCGTCTGGTCGAGTTCCCAAGGACGAGTTTCGTGCCGGTAAACGCCGTCGAGCAGAGTTCCCGTCGGGCAAACCTCGATACAGTTTCCGCACTGCGAGCAGTTGAGCCAGCCGCCGTAAGTTCCGATGACCGTGTTCACGCCCCGGTTTCCGGCTTCGATCGCGTCTTCGCCCATCCATTCATCGCAGACGCGCGTGCATCGCTTGCACAAAATACATCTCTGCGGATCGTTGGCGACGATCGGCGAGAGGAATTTTTCCGGCGCGACGTTTTTCTCTTCGTCAAAACGCTCTTCGACATCGCCCCAGTCGAAAATGACTTCCTGCAGTTCGCATTCGCCGCCGCGGTCGCAGACCGGGCAATCCAAAGGATGATTGGCGAGTAAGAATTCGCCCATCGCTCTCTGTGCCTTTTCGATCTCGTCGCTTTGCGTGGTAACGATCATGCCGTCCGTGCAGGTGATCGTGCAGGACGTTTGCAGTTTCGGCATCTTTTCAATGCGAACCAGACACATCCGGCACGAAGCCTGAAGCGCGAGGTCTTTGTAATAACAAAATGAAGGAATTCCGAAACCGTTCTCATGGCACACGTCTATCAGCCGCGCGCCTTTTTCGACCTCGAATTCCTGTTCGTTGATGGTTACTTTGATAAGTTCTGTTGACATTACAGCTCGTTAAAAATTATTCGTTCGAATTGTTGTTTTCGGAATTATTTTCCTTGTTTTCTTTCTTCTGATTTTTCTTTTTCGGTCGCGTCTTACCGTAAGTTCCGGCAAAGATTTTGCCGCGCCGTGATCTCTTATCGCCTTTTCCCATAATTGCTCCTTTAATTTGCTAATTCGTTTCCGTTGCCGTTCGGCAGTAAATATTTTTTGAAATCTTCGGGAAAGCGTTTGACCGCGCCCTGAATCGCCCACGCCGCCGCGTCGCCGAGAGCGCAGAAACTTTTTCCTTCGATATTATCAACCAAATCTAAAATCAATTGCGCGTCTTCCGGTCTGCCGCCGCCCGCTGTTACGCGGTCGAAAATTTTGACCAGCCAATCCGTTCCTTCTCTGCACGGCGTACACCAGCCGCACGATTCGTGTTTGTAAAATTCGGTCAGATTTTTTGTCGAATCAACAATGTCAACCGTTTCATCCATCACAATAAAACCGCCCGAACCGACGAGTGAACCGGCTTCGACAAGTCCTTCGTAATCGAGCCGGACATTTTTCCCGATGATCTGATCGGCGCGCATCGCGTAAACGCTCGATCCGCCCGGAATACACGCTTTTAATTTTTTATCGTCGCGCAGCATTCCGCCGCAGTCTTCGAGAATGAATTTTTCCATGTCCATATAGCCCATCGGCAGTTCGTAAACGCCGGGCTTTTTGACATGACCTGACACCGACCAAAGTTTCGTGCCGCCCGATTTTTCCGTTCCGAGATCGCGCCACGCGATGCCGCCCATCTCGATAATTTGCGGAACTGCCGTCAAAGTTTCAACATTATTGACGACCGTCGGGCAGGCATAAACGCCTTCGACTGCCGGAAACGGCGGCTTCATTCGCGGATGTCCGCGAAAACCTTCGAGCGATGAAAGAAGCGCGGTTTCTTCGCCGCAGATATACGCGCCCGCGCCCGTGTGCGTGTAAAAATTGCATGTAAAATCCGAGCCTAAAATATTCTCGCCGACGAGATTTGCGGCTTTCGCTTCCTCGATGGCTTTGTCCATTATGTCAATCAAATACTTGTATTCGCCGCGATAATAGATGTAGCAAGTTTCCACGCCGAGCGCGAACGCGCCGATCAGCATTCCTTCGATCAAAGCGTGCGGATCGCGTTCGAGCAGATAACGGTCTTTAAATGTTCCCGGCTCCGATTCGTCGGCGTTGCAGACGATATATTTCGGCTTTGGTGAGTCCCTCGGCACAAACGACCATTTCATTCCGGTCGGAAACCCCGCGCCGCCGCGCCCGCGCAAGGCGGACGCTTTGACTTCATTGATAATATCGTCCGACGACATATTCATCGCCTTTCTGAGCGATTTGTAGCCGCCGTGTTCCTGATAAACCTTCAGCGTATGCCCATTTTCGATGTGCATCATTTTTAACTGTAAAGGTTCGCAACCGATTGCTTTGATTTCCATAATTACAACAATTTTTTGAATTCTTCTATCGTCAAGCCCGCGTCTTTTACAATCCCGCCCATCGTGAATGCATTGACCGGATTATGACGCGGAATCGTTATGATTCTTTCACCGTTTGTCATGACGATATGCTTTCCCTGCCGCGCAATATAAAATCCTGCTTTTTCAAGTGCTTTGACGGCTTGCAGATGGTTGACACCCGAAATTTTCGGCATTTAAGCCGCGACCTCCACTTCGCGCACATCGGCATCTTTCAACTGCTCGTCCAAAACTTCCAGATATTCTTCAATCGCGTCCTTGATGTTTTCCAAAGCGTCTTCTTCGGTTTCACCCTGCGACCAGCAACCCGGCAAAACAGGACACAAAACGCTATAACCTTCTTCCGATTTTTGTAAGACAACTTTATAGAACATAATTTTTATTTATCTGGCAAACCAAATAATTTTTCAAAAAGTTCTTCGGCACGCTTTACGCCGTCTTTGGTTATAACAACCGATTTAGCTTTGCTTTTCGGATTGCTAATAAAACCTTTGTCGTACAGTCTGTTCATAGCGTCCCAATCGAAACTCTTCCACGCGCAGAAGACATCGAAATCTTTAAATCTATTCAGCCACAGCAAAGCGAGAGTAGCTTCATCAATTTTATCTTCATCGAATTCCATTATTTCACTCCAACGAATCTAAAATTTTATCAATCTTTTCGGTCATCAAATTCTTTTGACAACCAAAATTAATCATTATTACCGGCGCGACTTCGCTTTCAATTTCATCACAAAGCCTCTGAAACTTTTAATGTGTCCGTGTATTGAACAAATTTGACGATCTTGCCGTCGCGCAGAGTCCAGACGTGCGCGAACGGCACGGACATACTTTTGCCCGTCGCATTATATTTGCCGCTGTAATTTCCGAGCGCGACGATTTTTTCGCCTGCGTCGAGAAATTCTTCCGGCACTGCCGAGAATTTTTCCCATTCCGTGCCGAGTTTCATAAACACATTTTCGAGAATCGCGTCCGCGCCCGTATAAGTTCCGCCGTAGGGAAAACCTTCGGCTTCCGTCCATTCGATATTTTCGTCAAACGAAGCGAGAAGTGCCGGAACGTCGCCGCTGGCGAAAAATTTGTATGCGTTTTCGATAATTTCTTTGTTTTCCATTTATTTCAGCGAATCCAAAATTTTATCAACCTTTTCGGTCGTCAAATCTTCGTGATAATCGAAATTGATCTGCATCATCGGCGCGGTGCCGCAGCTTCCCAAACATTCGACACGCGAAACCGTAAACATTTTATCTTCGGTCGTTTCGCCGACGTGAATGCCCAGACGGTTGCAGATATGTTCGGTGATTTCCGGCTCGCCCATGATCCGGCACGAAAGAGTTTTGCAAAC
Organism: Pyrinomonadaceae bacterium; assembly: GCA_041940665.1. Taxonomy (GTDB): domain Bacteria; phylum Acidobacteriota; class Blastocatellia; order Pyrinomonadales; family Pyrinomonadaceae; genus Aridibacter. Next base: position 4,383 of record JBGTRS010000002.1, read on the forward strand.
CTGTATGTGATATTTTCCGACCGGGCGCATATTGAACATCGAGTAAAACGTCGCCGTTTCCCAGATGTCCGTTACTTCGAGTTCGAGAAATTTCGCCAGAAAATTCACGCCGCCGTTGTCAATGTAGCCGCGTTCTCTCTGAATAACAAAAAGAAGCGGAATCAGCGCGGAACGCTTTCTATCCGGCGGATATTTGACGAGATGCGACTCCATCTCCGCAACGACTTCGGGCGAAAACTCCGCCACTTCGTCGGTGTAAACGATTTGATTGGTATATTCAGTTGGAACTGCTGATGCCATAATTTCAGTTATCAGTTATCAGTTATCAGTTATCACTTTTTACTGAAACTGTTTTTAATGTATTTCGCTCTGTAAATCTTCTACGTCTTTTTCAAGTTTTGTAATGCGCTTATTGTCTTCCAAAACCATTCCGACGACATCGGTAAATTGTCCTTTGAGAATTTTAACGTCCGTTTTTACATCATTTACATCAGACTTAATTTCGGACACATCTTTCTCTAAATTTTCGAATCTTTTGTCGTGATCGCCGAGTTTTACAATTACCGTGTCCAGCAATCGCATCACTTCGCTTTTGAATCTGTCGTCAGAAATTTCTTCAGCCATAATTTTTACCTGTCAATTTCTCCGAGAACAATATCGAGCGAACCGATGATGGCGACGACATCGGCGATCATTTCGCCTTCGCTCATTGTCGGCAGAGCGGACAGATTGACAAAGCTCGGACCTCGGAAATGAACGCGGTCGGGTTTCGGTCCGCCGTTCGATTTCATATACACGCCGAGTTCGCCTTTCGACGCTTCGATCGGCATATAAACTTCGCCTTCGGGAATATTGAAGCCTTCGGCGACGATCAGAAAATGATGAATGAGCGAGTCCATATGTTTCCGCATATCGTCGCGGTCGGGCAGAACGACCTTCGGCGCGTCCGCTTTTGTAGGTCCCGGTTTTAATCTTTCGAGAGCCTGCCGGACGATCTTGTGCGATTCGTAAAGCTCGCGCATCCGGACGCGAAAACGCGCCCAGACGTCGCCGTCCGTTTCGACCGGAACTTCGAAATCGTAAGTTTCATAACCCGTGTACGGATTGTCGCGTCGGAGGTCGAGATCAACGCCGCTTCCGCGCAAACAGGGTCCGGTCAAACCCCAGTCAATCGCATCTTCACGGCTGATAAATCCGACATCTTTCGTGCGCGATTGCCAGATCGTATTTCCCGTTACCAGAGTTTCAAACATATCGAGCGCGGCTGGAAAATCGTCCTGAAACTGCTTGCATCTTCGTTCAAATCCCGCCGGCAGATCCATCATCAAACCGCCGATGCGGAAATAACTCGGCGTCATTCTTCCGCCCGAAGCGGCTTCGATAAGATTTAAGATCTTTTCTCTCTGACGGAAGCAGTAAAAGAAGACCGACATTGCGCCGATGTCGAGCGCGTGCGTTCCGAGCCAAACCATATGCGACGCGATTCTCTGCAGTTCGCACATCAAAACCCTTATGACCTGAGCGCGTTCGGGAATTTCCAAGCCCAGAAGTTTTTCCGCCGCCATCACATACGCCAGATTGTTTCCCAAAGGATTGAGATAATCCATCCGGTCGGTAATGACTATCCCTTGCTGGTATTTTTTATACTCGAACAGCTTTTCCATTCCCGTGTGCAGATAGCCGATGTCGGGCGTGGCTTTGACGACCATCTCGCCGTCGAGTTTGAGTTCGAGCCGCAAAACGCCGTGCGTCGAAGGATGCTGCGGTCCCATCGAAAGCGTCATCTGCGTATCGAGAGATTCGTCCAAAACCTCAAATTGTCCCGGTATATTTTGTGTCGCAACGCTCATAATCTAATTCTTAAAAATGCCCGCTAATTTCAATTCAAAACCCGGCAAAATCGGCGTTTCGATTGACTCGAAAATCTCGAAACGCTTTATTCTTTCCAATCCTTTTTCTTCGAGGCGATAAACTTCAATCGTATTAAAAAAGCCGTCAACCACCCAATATTCCTGCACGCCGTATCTGCCGTAAAGTTCGCGTTTGTGAACGCGGTCGCGCTCGATGTCTTTTTTGCCGGAAGATAAAATTTCGATAACAAGTTCGGGCGCGGCGTTAAATTTACCCTCGAACTTTTCGCCCTCTTTGATCACTGCTTTTTCCAAAGTTTCGTGCGTGGCAAAAACGAGATCGGGAATTGCCGCGTCATCTTGGCTAAAAATTATGCCCGGAGTTTCTACGACAATTCCAATCGGATTTTCCCGCAGATAAAGACCGAGTTCGATATGTAGATTTGAAGCCAATTTTTGATGATCGAGATGCGGCGCATGGGACACGACTATTTCTCCTCCTATCAATTCATAACGATTCGTGTCTTCGGGCATAAAATCCAAATCGTCCACCGTATAGCGAATCGGCAGAGGGCGAACTTCATTTAATATTTCTCGAAGATTTTCAGTAATCATCTTTCAGGTTTCAGGTTTCAAGTTAAAGAAATTAAAACTTGAAACTTTTTTACGATAAACTATATGGCTCGTAACCGCGTAACGGATAATCTTTCCGAAGCGCGTGTCCGTCGAAATCGGACGGCAAAAGTATTCTTCTGAGATCGGGATGACCGTCGAAAATCACGCCGAACATATCGTAAGTTTCGCGCTCGTGCCAGTCGGCGGTTTTCCAGACGGTCGTTACTGTTCCGACATTCGGCTCGTCTTCCGAAAGCAGAACTTTCAGACGCAGACGGTTGTGGTGAACGGTCGAAAACAAATGATAATTGACCTCGAAACGCGGGTCTTCTTCCGGTCCGCGATCCGCGCCGCACAGGTCGGCGAGCATATCGAATTGATATTTGGTTTTTAAAACCCAGCAAACGTCAACGATTGATTCGCGCGGAACGAAGATCGTTACTTCGCCGCGCGCGTCTTTAAAGTCCGAAACCCATTCGGCGTTTTCCGCCTTTAGCTTTTCGATGTATTCGTGCAAAACTTTTGTGTCAGCCATTTTGTTTTTAACGAAAAAGCGGTGAAGCTTTTTTCTCGATTCACCGCTTAAAACTTCTATGATGAACGGCGTTTCTCGTGCCGCGAAGGAATCGAATACGGGCGCGAAATATTCTTTTCTTCGACCGCTTCCTCCATTGCCTGTTCGAGTTTCGTGCCTTCGGTAACGGGCAGAGTTCCGGGAACGATTGATTCGCGCGATTCCGGTTCGTATGTATCGCGGCGGTCTTTGACCGATTCGTTCATAATTTTTTCCTGCAGCATCATGATCGCATGAACGAGCATCTCGGGACGCGGCGGACAACCCGGAACGTAAACGTCAACCGGAACGACCTTGTCCACGCCCTGCACGATCGCGTAATTGTCGAAAACGCCGCCCGAGGTCGCGCACGCGCCCATCGAGATTACCCATTTCGGTTCGGGCATCTGATCGTAAATGCGCCGCAAAACCGGAGCCATCTTTCTCGACACGCGCCCCGAAACGATCATCACGTCCGCCTGTCTCGGACTTGCGCGAAAAGTTTCCGCGCCGAACCGCGAAAGATCGTTGCGCGCCGAAACCGTGTTCATCATCTCGATGGCGCAGCACGCCAAACCGAACGTCGCGGGCCACAGAGAAGATTTCCGCGCCCAGTTAACGACCGCATCGAGCTTGACCGTTACGACATCCGGCAGTGATTCAAATAATGTATTTTCTAAACCCATAACTTCTAAGTTTGGAGAGTTTGGAGAGTTAAGAGAGTTTGGAGAGTTAAAAAATTGAAACTCTATAAACTCTCCAAACTCTCTGAACTCTCAAACTCTTACGCCGCGCGTTTCAGTTCGCGCATTTGCTTTTTCTTGTTGCGCATCGCTCTGGCTTCGGCTTCGGCTTCGCTTCGCGCCTGCAGTCCCCAATCGAACGTGCCTTTTTTCCAGACGTATATATAGCCGACGACCAGAGTGGCGATAAAAATTAAAATTTCGATAAAAGCGATCGTGCCGTAAGCGGCAATGCCTAACTGCTCCTGTCCGAGCAGGTATTTAAATGCGACGGCAAACGGGATGATGAATAAAACTTCGATGTCGAATAAAAGAAAGATCACGGCGACCGTGTAAAATTTGATCGAAAAGCGGTCGCGCGCCGAGCCGACCGGGTCTTTGCCGCTTTCATACGGCATCAGTTTCGTCGCCGTCCGCTTGCGCGGACCGATCAATTGCGTAACCAAAAGCTGGCTCGCGCCGAAGCCGACCGCCACCAAAAACATCAGGGCAATCGGCGCGTAATCGAAAATGTTAAATTCAGACATTGAAAATTTGTTTCCCCGAAAGCTGAAAAAATCGCAAAACTGCCTGTATTTTCTCACGAAAAGATTGAGAATTTAGGCACAAATTCAATCGTAAGTTAAGGCTCTTGGAGTGTCAAGGCAGTGTGTTTTACAAAAACTTTTTATTGACCGTAAAGAAGGGCGTATGATAACTTCATACTAGGAGTTTTGTCCTCGAAACTCACTCGAACCGTCTCGCCGTTTTTTATACTAAACAAAGTGATAACCGGGTTTAATACAGACATAAATTTTCAGGGAACGACATATCACGTCCAGACCGAAGACAAAGGTTTGGCGACGCCTCTTATTTTGTCCCTGGTTTACAACCGCGGCACGATCCTGGCAAGCAAGCGATCGTCGTATGAAGATTTAATAGAAAAAGGTTTTGACGAAAAAGTTCTCGCCGAACGCCTGCAAAAACAGCATAAAACCATCTGCGCCGCGATCCGCGCCGGACGTATCGAAGAACTAAAAGCAATGACGGCGAAAGATTCCGCCGCGCGAAGAAAAAATCCCGCTGCTGCGGAAAAAAACGTCAATGCTCAAAAGCCCTTAAACGAAACTCCCAACGGCAATGCGGCGGCGCAGACTCCGAATAATGCTCCGACAGTTTCCAAACCTGGTATTGTTCAAACGCAGAAACTGCCGGTTCAGAACGCTTCGAACGGAACGAGCAAAGTTTCCGTTTACAAAGGCGGCGAATCGCCGATCCCGAAGCCGAAATATGATTTCAGCATCAAATCCGTTCCCGCCGCAGTTGAAACCGTTCCTCAAACCGTAAAAACCGAAACCGCTAAATCCGCGCCGCAGATTCCGAATGAAGAAGTCATTATCGAAGCCGTCGAGATCATCGAAGACGAAATGGTTTTGCCCGCCGAAGCGGTCGAGATCGTTGCCGAAACGGTGCAGAGGAAACCGGCTGACACCAAATTGAAACTGGAAATTATCGGCGACGAAACTTTCAAAAGCGGCGAAAAGAAAACGATGACGATTTTCGTCCACCGCGGCGGTCGGCAGAACGGTCTGAGCGGCGCGCAGGTGATGGTCAAAGTTCTCGGCGCGGCGTTTCGCCCTTTGATCTTTCACGGCAAAACGGACAAACAGGGAGTTGCGAAAGTTCACCTGCAAATGCCATTATTTAAACAAGGTCGCGCCGCGATTCTCATCAAAGCGATGAGCGAAGGCGAGGAAACCGAATTACGCAGAACGATCAAGCACAGGTAGAAAAATGCGGGTTTTAATCAACGGCGAAACGCGAAATATAGAAAGCGAACTAAACTTGCGCGAGCTTTTGGAAAAACTCGAACTGCCGACCGAACGAATCGCCATCGAACTCAACAAAGACGTTATCAGAAAAAAAGATTGGGAAACCGTAAAAATTGCTGATGCCGATAAGATCGAAATAATTCACTTTGTCGGCGGAGGGTGATTTTGAAGGATAAAGGATAAAGGATAAAGGATGAAGTTTGAAAAAACTTCGTCCTTTTTGTTTTGTCCTTAAAAAGTTGTAAATTCAAAATATATCAATTTGAAATTTGTAATCTGAAATTTGAAATTATTTTATGAACGATTTATTTGAATTAGCGGGAAAAACTTTTAATTCACGCCTGATTATCGGAACGGGAAAATACCGTTCTTACGAGGAAATGCAGAAAGCGCACACGGCTTCCGGCGCGGAAATGGTGACGGTTGCGGTCAACCGTGTTCCTTTGGACAGAAAAACCGAATCTTTTCTTGATTATCTGAATCCCGAAATGCAGATTTTGCCGAATACCGCCGGTTGCTACGATGCCGAACACGCCGTTCGAACGGCGCGTCTGGCGCGTGAAGCACTCGACACCGATTGGATAAAGCTCGAAGTCATCGGCGATCCGGTAACGCTTTTGCCCGACAACGAGCAAACTCTGGAAGCGGCGCGTATTCTGGTCAAAGAAGATTTTATCGTTCTGCCGTATTTTTCGGATGATTTGATAATGGCGAAAAAACTTCTGGACATCGGCTGTCCGGCGGTGATGCCGCTTGCCGCGCCGATCGGTTCGGGAATGGGCGTGCAGAATCCTTCAAATTTAAGAATCATGCGCGAGCAGTTGCCCGACGCGACGATCATCGTTGATGCCGGAGTCGGCGTGCCGTCGGATGCGGCGATTGCGATGGAACTCGGCGCGGACGCGATTTTAATGAACACGGCAATCGCCGAAGCGAAAGATGCCGAACAGATGGCGACGGCGATGAAACTCGCCGTGCAAGCCGGACGGCTCGCATATCTGTCGGGAAGAATGCCGAAACGCCTCTACGCCTCGGCTTCGAGTCCGATCGAAGGCGCGATAAAATAAGACGGACGGTAAAAGCTGACGGGTAAAACCGCAAAACTTCAGGGTTCGAATGCAAAACCCTCGGATAGAAGTGCAAAATGATTGGGTTCGAATGCAAAATGTTCGGACGCAAGTGCAAAATTTTCGTGTTAGTCTGCAAAACTTTCGGATGTGAGTGCAAAACTTTCGGATGTGAGTACAAAATAATCTGTCGAAAGCGCAAGAAAGTCAGCCGGTCGTGCAAAACAATCAAACGTGACTGAAATATCGAACTAAAATTAATATCGGAAAAATAATAATAAAAAATCTATGAAAGCTATCGTAAAAAGCAAAGCCGAAGAAGGACTCTGGCTCGAAGACGTTCCCGAACCTAAACCTGGGATCAATGATGTTCTGATCCGCGTTCTCAAAACCGGAATCTGCGGCACGGACGTTCACATTTACAATTGGGACGCTTGGGCGCAAAGCACGATCAAAATTCCGACAATTCTCGGACACGAAATCGTCGGCGAGATCGTCGAAGTCGGATCGAACGTCAACGATTTTTACACGGGCGATATTGTCTCGGTCGAAGGTCATCTGGTCTGCGGTCGCTGTCGAAATTGTATGGCTGGACGGCGGGCGAAATGCGCGAACACGCTCGGTGTCGGCGTGCAGACGGACGGCGGTTTTGCCGAATATATCAGCGTTCCGATGACGAATATCTGGAAACACGAAGCAGATATTGATCTCGAAGTCGCGGCAATCTTCGATCCGTTCGGAAATGCTGTTCACACAGCTCTCGCGTTTGAAGTTTTCGGCGAAGATGTTTTGATTACGGGAGCGGGACCGATCGGAATTATGTCGGCCGCAGTCGCGAAACACGCCGGAGCCAGAAACGTCGTCATCACCGACGTTAATCCGCAACGTTTAGAATTAGCGAAAAAATTCGACGTAACTTTAGCCATTGATGTCCGCGAAACAAAACTAGAGGACGTGCAAAAGGAACTCGGCATGAAAGAAGGCTTCGATGTCGGAATGGAAATGTCCGGCAACGCTCAAGCCTTCCGCGATATGCTCGAGAATATGGCACACGGCGGCAACATCGCCTTCTTAGGCATTCCTGCGGACGAATTTTCAATCAACTGGAAAACCATTATCTTCAATATGCTCACCGTCAAAGGCATCTACGGACGCGAAATGTATGAAACCTGGTATCAAATGAACGTCCTCGTCGAAGGCGGCCTGGATATTTCACCCGTCATCACGCATCGTTTTTCATACAAGGATTTTAAAAAAGGTTTTGAAGTGATGAAAGAAGGCAACAGCGGGAAAGTGATTTTGGATTGGAGCGAAATATAAACAAATGAAAGATTTGTTGATCTGGTCGCTGGAAAACGCCCGAAAACAGACATTATTACTGGTTGAAGATTTGAGCGAAGAAAAGATGTGCCGGCAAACGGAATCAAACGAAAATCATCCGGCCTGGATCTTGGGACATCTGCTTTTGGGCGACACATATCTCTTGTATTTACTCAAAGCACAGGAACTTCCGGCAGATTTTTCGGAGCTATTGAGCAAATACGGCCCCGATTCAAACCCGCATTCTGATATCGAATACTACGACCGAAAAACTGTTCTCGTTGAAAAATTAACAGAGACAGGCGTTTTAAGACTCGCAGCCGTCCGCAAGATAAATGACCTGAACGAGCCGACACCGGACGAAACTCTGGCTCAAAGGCAACCGACCATCGGGCATCATCTGCAAATGCTGGTTTTTCACGAAGGCCATCATTGCGGTCAAATATCAACGTGGCGTAAATTGCACGGATTTAATGCCGTCAAAGGAATTTTTGCGTCTTAAAGATTTAAAACCGCAGAGAAAAAAAAGGTAATAATTTTGGATTGGAGTAAGATATAATTCTAGAAATAATGAAAGACATTCCTCGACTAAAATTGGATAAAACTAAAATAACAATCGGAAACAAGATCGAAGATTCCGTTGCCGAGGAGATTAATTATTGGCAAAATACGACTACTAAAGAAAGACTTCAGCATATCGAAAGATTACGGCGACTTAACTATGGAACTAGAGCTACCGGAAGACTTCAAAGAGTTATTCAAATCATTAAATGCGAATAATCAAATGGAAGGTTTGTGAAAAAGAATTAAAGGAATTTAGGGCAAAGATCATTTAGGATTGGAGTGAATGAAACGGAACGCCAACACCTTGCTGGCAATGAGTGGTGACAAGCACGAAAATAAACGTGGCGAACTTTAAAATTTCAAATAAACTTTCAAGATAATAAACTTTGCTCCAACGCATACCGCGTTGGTTGCCAGCAAGATGCTGGCGTTCCGTTTGAAAACAATTTTATATGAAAAAAGTCGAGGAATTACTTTATCCTTGTCCGTCTTGTGGCTTTCAAGTTTTTGACGAGCCGACGGGAAGTTATGATATTTGTCCAATTTGTGGTTGGGAAGACGATCATGTTCAATTAAAATATCCACTAATGCGTGGAGGAGCAAATGGTGGTAGTTTGTTGGATTATCAACAAGAAATACTAAAAAAAATCCCAGCGGAAATAAAAGAAAGTGATGGATATTTCAGAGGATCGGATTGGCGACCTTTACGTTCAGAAGATTACAGTGATCAAGAGAATATTCCGAAAAACGGACTCGGTTATTTCTTATCTGCAACTGAATGTGAACCGTCTTATTACTGGAAACAAGACAAGAAAAAATAGAATCTATCGCGTAGCGATTATCTGAATTTAGCCGTGTGTTTTAACGCACGGTTAGATAAAAAAAGAGTTTTGCGTCGCGTTAGCGACGATTGAGTAAATTATGTTACTTGAAAAATACGATTTCGAGTTGTTTGCTGATTATCATCAGTTTTATATACAGGATGAAGAAGTTGAAGGAGATTTATCCGATAGTTGGACAAAACAAGCTAATGAAATCTTATTAGCCGTGGCTCCCGGAACTGTGGGAATTGGCACTAAACGAGATATGGATGTTCCTGTAACGATTGAAATCCATGATAATGAACCGGATGAGGCTGAAGAGGATTGGGATCAAATAAATGAATGCAGTATTGAAATAAAATCCGGAAAACTTGTTGTCGCGGGATGTACTGACTATTTTCCTGATGCCGAACGAATAGAAATCAAACCCAGTATTTATCGAGTCAGAGTCTTCTACGGCGGATTTGATACCTTGAGTGAAGATGGTCTTGACGGCGATGACCAATACAAAGTTATTCTGTGGAAAGATAATATAATTGAGCCAAGAGTTTTGAGGCGAAGAATCTAATAAAGGAAAGAATTTAATTCATTTGTCGCTGACGCGACAAGAAAAAACTATCAACATTTCCCGTGCCTTGAAAGACACGGCTAAATTCAAATGTCGCTAATGCGACAAACACATAATTGGTTATAAAAACTATGTATGGAGCAACAAAGAGAATTCTGGAAACGGAATTGGAAGATATAAAAAAGGCGGGCACGTTTAAGAATGAACGCGTGATCGAAAGCCCGCAGGATGCGAGGATCGAGGTCGCCGACCGGGAAGTTCTGAATATGTGTGCGAACAATTATCTGGGACTTTCGGATGATCCAAGAATTATCGAAGCGGCGAAAAGTTCCTTTGATGATTGGGGCTACGGGTTGTCGAGCGTCCGGTTTATCTGCGGGACGCAGAAGATCCACAAGGAACTCGAAGCTAAATTGAGCGAGTTTTTGGGAACGGAGGATACGATCTTGTATGCGGCCTGTTTTGATGCGAACGGCGGGCTTTTCGAGCCGCTATTTAACGCGGAAGACGCGATCATTTCCGATGAACTCAATCACGCGAGCATCATTGACGGCATCAGGCTTTGCAAAGCCCAACGCTATCGCTACAAAAATAACGATATGCAAGACCTCGAAGCAAAATTAAAAGAGGCGAAAGACAACGGTGCAAGACAGATGATCATCGCCACCGACGGCGTTTTTTCGATGGACGGCTACATTGCAAACCTCAAGGGTATCTGCGATCTGGCGGAAAAATACGGCGCGTTGACGATGGTTGACGATTGCCACGCCGTCGGATTCATGGGTGCAAAAGGTCGCGGGACGCACGAGTATTGCGACGTAATGGGCCGGATCGACATCATCACGGGAACGCTCGGCAAGGCTCTGGGCGGAGCGATGGGCGGTTACACCTCATCGAAAAAAGAAGTGATAGATATTTTGCGTCAGCGTTCGCGGCCTTACTTGTTTTCAAACTCGCTCGCCCCTTCGATCGTGGCGGCTTCGCTCAAGGCTTTAGACCTTCTGACCGATTCGACCGAACTGCGCGACAAACTCGAAGAAAACACCAAATTTTTCCGCGAAGAAATCGGCAAGATCGGCCTCGAAGTCCTGCCGGGGACGCATCCGATCGTGCCCGTCATGTTCTACGACGCCGAACCGGCGGTGAAAATGGCCGAACTTTTGATGGAAAAAGGCGTTTACGTCATTCCCTTTTCCTTTCCGGTCGTTCCGAAAGACAAGGCCCGGATCAGAACGCAGGTTTCCGCCGCTCATTCCCGCGAAGATCTGGAGTTCGCCGTCGAAAAATTTGCCGAAGCAAAAGCGGAGTTGGGAATTTAATATATGTTTTGCCCATGGATGGCACGAAGGAACTTCAGTCTTTTATTCGTGCCATCCATGGGCAAAGTTTGTTTTTAATTTAAACCGTTCCGCTGTCGGCCTCGTTTAAGAAAAAGATTTCGGGCTCGCCGCTGACTCCCGCTTTCTGCATCGCTTCGCGGAGTTCCGGCTTGCCTGTAAAGGCTTCGGCGTTTTCCATCGCGTCCCATTCAAAGAGTGCGAACACGTTATTTGAATCGTCTTCCGAACGGAAAATGTGCCAAGTCCTTTCGCCGCTTGCCCGCCGCGTTTCGATGAAATCATCGAAACCTTTTTTCCATCGGTCGAAATCTTCGACCTTATGTTTGATCAGTAAATGTGCCATTTTATATTTCTCCCGTGACGTTAAAAATGTTGCTTTGGTCAATATTTATTTTTCTGCTTCCGCCGTCTTTGATGGCGGTCCGGCATTTAATCCCATTTGTGTTCTCAATGTATAAACGTCGTAATACACCGATTCTTCTTTCATCAGGCCGTTTTCAAAATTGATCACCGAAACGCCTTGCAGATTTACTTTACTGCCGTCGCCCGGATAACCCATCGCTTTAACCTTGTTTGTTCCGGTCAGAGTCCAGCGAACAACCGCCACATCACCCTGCATAATGATTTTTTCGGTCGTTACTTTGACATCGGGAAACAAAGTTCTGAAACCGGCGATCTCTTTTTTGAGCTCCGTCAAATTGTTTGAATTGCTGGCTTCAACCGATTGCGGAAGCCGGCGGACGACGTCCTTGGTCAGATATTTATCCAGAGCATCTATGTTTCCCGTGTTCCAAGCCGCAACGTAAGCATCCGCGGCTTTTTTCTGCATATCTGTTAATTTACTTTCCTGAGCCGCCGCATTGGTCGTAAAAACTATTCCGGTCATCAGGACGAGCGTGAAAAGCGATAACTTTGTGACTATTTTTGTTGTGTAATTCATTTTTTTCTCCTTTAAGTTTTGTTTATTCGTTCAAGGCAATTAAAAAATCTTTCGTGCCTTCTATCTGCTTAAACGACATCCGTTGCAGAAATCGGACACGAACCGACAAACTTTTTCATTTTGAGTTTGTATGGTTTATAATCAGCCCATTAAAACTCTTTAGTATTCGGAATGAATCAGAATAATTCTCATCAGATCTCTCAATTGCTGAGCGACTGGAGCAATGGCGACCGGACGGCTCTGGATGAATTGATGCCGTTGGTTTACGGTGAATTGCGGCGGATGGCCCGAAGGCATATGAGCGGCCAGCCCTCGGGACACACTTTTCAGACGACGGAATTGATCCACGAAGCATATATGAAACTAGCCGGACAAAAAGATCGGAATTTTAAGAACCGCTCGCATTTTTTCGGCGTCGCGGCCAAAGCGATGCGGCATATCCTGGTTGATTACGCCCGCTCGAAAAGCCGCCAGAAACGCGGCGGCTGGCAGGAAAAGATAACTCTGACCGAAGGTTTGAATAAATCGGAAGACCGCACGGATGATATTGTCGCTCTCGATGAAGCCTTAAACCGTCTGGCGGGAATTGAAGAACGCAAGGCCTCGGTCGTCGAGCTGAAATACTTCGGCGGAATGACTTTTAATGAGATCGGTGAAACCTTAAAAATTTCAGAAAAAACCGCCCAACGCGACTGGCGGCTGGCCAGAATGTGGCTGCTCAGGGAATTGGCGGCTTAAATAAAACACTCGTTCCATTTTATGGATTCGGAAAAATTCAAAAAAATTGACAGTATCTATGAACGGCTTCTCGATCTGCCCGTCCGCGAACACGAAGCCTACCTGGATGAAGCCTGCGGCGATGACACGGAACTTCGCGAAGAGATCGAATCGCTGCTTGAATTTGATAAAACGACGGACAGCTTTATAGATTCAACGCCCGATTTTCTGGCCGCCGAGATGTTTTTTTCTGAAAAAGAAGATATGAGCGGCGAGCGGCTCGGGCATTACCGCATTTTGTCTTTGCTCGGGCGTGGCGGAATGGGGGCGGTTTATCTGGCCAAAGATACGAGCCTCGACCGCCGGATCGCGATAAAATTTCTGCGGCGGGAATTCAGCTCGGATTCCGATAAATTAAAGCGTTTTATTCAGGAAGCAAAATCCGCTTCGGCTCTGAATCATCCGAATATCATCACCGTTTACGAAATCGGCAATAAAAACGGGATAAACTACATCGCCACCGAATTTATCGAGGGCAAAACTCTGAGAGAGCTGATCGCCCGAAAGAAATCTCCGCCGCTCAGGGAGATTTTAAGGATCGCCGTCCAGATCGCCGAAGCACTCAGTCAGGCACATCGGGCCGGGATCATCCACCGCGACATCAAGCCCGAAAACGTAATGCTCCGACCGGACGGCTATGTGAAAGTTCTGGATTTCGGTTTGGCGAAGTTGTTTGAAACCGACGCGGCGGGCGGTGAACCGAGAGATTTTACGCAGGCTCACAGCACCCCCGGTTTGATAAAGGGAACGGTCGCCTATATGTCACCCGAACAGGCACGCGGTTTGAAGGTTGATAAACGCACGGACATCTGGAGTTTCGGCGTTCTGCTTTATGAAGTTTTGACGGGCGAAACGCCTTTTGCGGGCGAGACTTTGACCGACATTTTGGTTTCGATCATCAATAAAGAACCGCCCGATCTGAATTTTCGCCGACCGGAATTACCGGCAAAGTTATCGGATTTGATCGGAAAGACCCTCGAAAAAAATCCCGCCGAACGCATCCGGGATTTTGAGGTCATCATCAATGAACTGAAGTTTATCAGACGAAATCTGGAAAGCGGCAAGAATCCACTCTCCGCTTCCGGCGATCCTTCGGCAAAACTTTTTTCCGACGAAGAAACGATCATTTTCGATTCGAGTGCGGCAGAGGAGCAGGAGATTTCGAGCGGAAATTTCGCCGCGAACAATCTTTCGAGCGAGATAAATCCGCTGATCGGCCGCGTTTCGGAAATCACCGGAATCGCCGGACTACTGCAAAAACCGAACACGCGGCTTATTACTTTAACGGGCATCGGCGGCACGGGAAAAACCCGTTTAGCGAGAGCCGTCGCCGCAAGTTTGCTCAAGAAATTTCGCGACGGCATATATTTTATAGACCTTTCGACCATCGAGGAGGCGGAACTCGTCATTCCGTTTATCGCCAAAACTTTTCAATTGGAACCCAAAGGCGAAGAATCTATTTCGAGCGTTTTGAAAAATTTTCTTAAAGCAAAAGAAACGCTTCTGATTCTGGACAATTTCGAGCAGATCACGAGAGCCGCTCCGGCCATCGGTAATTTGATCGCTGAAACGAAAAACTTAAAAATTCTCGTCACCAGCCGCGTTCGTCTGCATTTGAGCTTTGAAAAGGAAGTGATGATCGAACCGCTCGGTGTTCCCTCGGACAATGATTTAGAAGCCGCCGAACTCGGCGAATATCCGGCGGTCAATCTGTTTGTCGAACGTGCAAGAGCGATCAAACCGAATTTCATATTTAGCGAAAAAAACGCCCGCGAGATCGCCGAGATCTGCCGAAGGCTCGACGGCCTTCCGCTCGCCATAGAACTTGCCGCCGCCCGCATTAAACTGCTCGCTCCGCAGGCGATCCTCAAACGTCTCGATAAAAGCCTGAAACTCCTGACGGGCGGTGCAAAAGACCTGCCCGAACGCCAGCAGACGATGCGGCAGACGATCGCCTGGAGCTACGATCTGCTCGAAGCGGACGAGAAAAAACTGCTCAACCGCATTTCGGTTTTTCGCGGCGGTTTCGATATCGAAGCGGCGGAGGCGGTCGGCATTTTCGACGAAGACTTTGACATTTTGGATGCTCTCACCTCGCTCGTTGATAAAAGCCTGATCGTGCAAAAAGAGCAGGCCGACGGCGAACCCAGATTCCGGCTTTTGGTGGTTGTCCGGGAATTTACCCGCGAGAAACTTTTGGAAACGGACGAGTTAGACAAGGCAAGAAAACGCCACGCCGAATTTTTCAGGAGATTGGCGGAAGAAGCCGAACCGGAATTTGAAACGGGGAGCGATAAAGAATGGCTCGATAAAATCGAATCCGAAATAGATAATTTTCGTGCGGCTCTCGAATGGACAGCGGATAATGCTCCCGAGACGTCTCTGCAAATCGCCGGTTCGCTCGGTTCATTCTGGATCCGCCGCGGTTATTTTTCGGAAGGTGAAAGACGGCTCAGACATTCTCTGGAAAGGGTCGGGCAAAATGCCGACAAAGAAATTACCGCTAAATCTTATATTCATTTGGGAAACTTAAGCTGGCGGCTCGGGAATCATGACAGAGCGGATAGATTTTGCGAAAAAGGTCTGCAAATCAGCCGCGAAATCGGAGATAAAATCCTGATCGTTCGTGCTCTTGAAGCCATCGGTCAAGTCAAAATGGTGCGGAATGAACCTTCAGCGGCAAGAGAATTCTTTAGGGAAGGTTATCGAATCGTCAAAGAATTAGATTCCAAATATGACATCGCCAACTTAGCAAATAACCTGGGAAATTTATCCAACTTAGAAAAAAATATAAAAGCCTCCGACACATACTATGAAGAATCGCTTAAAATTTCCCGCGAAATTTCTTACGGCAGAATGATTCAAATAGCCTGCGTAAATTTGGCGGGAAACAAACTGCGGGCGGAAGATTTTCAGTCAGCCCGCTCCTATGCCGTCGAATCGCTCGAAATTGCCGTAGAAGCCGACGACAGGATCGGCATCGCTTATACTTTCGAGATCTTTCTCGCTCTGGCGGCTGTGGCAGGCGAATTTGAAAAAGCCGTCCACATCGGCGAAGTAATGTACGGGATTTACGAAGATGCCAATTACGAGATAGAATTCTACGAAAAAGAACAAATCGAATCCTATCTTAAAAAAGCCAGAGCCGGACTCGGCGAGGATCAATTAAAAAAGGCCGAAACCTCCGGACGAAAATTATCCGTTGAGGATGCAGTTAGGTTGGCTCTGAATAAAGACTGACCGCGAAATGAAGCTGTAAAAGTATGAAAACCCGGAATTTAATGAAAATTCCGGTTCATTTGTGCTAATCTGTTGATAATTTTTTCGCGACACTTCGCAAGCAAAAATTTATGTCCAAATTCATTGCCGAACACGAAACCGATCAGCTTTTTATTCATGACAAAAAAACGGATTATCTGCCGTGGCTTCTGATGGCTCTGGTTTTGGTCTTAATGGTCTTCCTGCTCTGGCTGAACGGGCGTTTGTGGTGGTGCAAATGGGACACGCCCGTTTATATTGCGACGATCGACGCCTGGAGCAAACACACATCCCAGCATTTCTTCGACCCGTACGCTTTGACGCACGTTCTCCACGGTTTTTTATTTCTCTGGGGATTGGATCTGATCTTTCACAAAATCTTAAATAAAAAAATCTCCTTCGCGTGGCTCTTGTTTTTTGCCGTGTTGGCCGAAGCCGCCTGGGAAGTCCTTGAAAATTCCGCTTACATTATCAACCGCTACCGCGAACAGACCGCCTCGCTGGATTACTTCGGGGACACGATCGCCAATGCTTTCGGCGATGTCATCGCCTGCGTCGTCGGCTTTCTGATCGCCTACCGTCTGAAATTCTGGCTATCGCTCATCGTTTTTCTGGCCCTCGAACTATTTCTAATTTTAACCATCCGCGACAGCCTTCTGATAAATATCCTGATGCTCATCTATCCGGTCGAAGCCATCAAACACTGGCAGACCGAAGCGGTCGAAACCGCCCGGATTTTCCTTAACTTCCGCTGATACTTTTTATCGCCAAAATCCGCGTTAATTCTGAAGGCGTCATAAAACGCCGGACTATTTTTTTGTGAACATAAAGAGGATAATTTTATGAGCAGATTTTTTATTATAGCGGCAATTTTAGCGGTTTGTGCGTTCGGCATTTCGGCCCAGACCGAAGAAGATCTGAAAGTTTATTTTGAAGGCAAGAAGGTCGAGGTCAAAATTGATATGCCCGCTTCCCGCGGCGGCGTCAATGTTTATCCGAACCGGCGGCAAGCCATGGATTTCGGGCATTACCGCGATCTTATCAAAAAATACGGCATCGGCGTTAAAGACGGCGAGACGATTATGATCACCAAGATCAGAGTCAAGAAAAAACACATCGAATTTCAACTCGGCGGCGGCGGTTACGGCGGTTGGGATGACGAAAAATCTTCGGATATATATGTTTCTTCCGCCGGCAAGACCGAACGCGAAAAGAATCTCGAAAAAGACCTTAAAAATACCACCGATAAACAAAAACGCCGCGAAATAAAAGAAGAATTGAGCCGTTTGAAAAACCGACGCGAACGCGAAAACGCCCGCAACGAAGCGGAAGTCGCCGCCGCCGAGGAACTGGCCAAACAGCGGATTCAGGATAAACGTCTGCAAGCGGGTTCGCGTTTCAACATACGCTTTGAACGTCCGCTCAATGCCGATGACATAACTCCCGAAGCGATTCTCGACATTCTCGCGGATTACGTCGAATTTGTAGATTAACGGCTTATTTCTCATACCTTCCTTGAAGATAAGTAAAGACTCGAACGGAAAAAAGATTGAACTAAAATTTTTTCCGTTCGAGTCTTTTTTTTCGTTTAAGCCTCTGTTATCCGACGATCTTTACGCCTATCGGGTTTATATGCGAAACATAAACCTCAAAATCCAGATCGGTATTTCCATAAATTTCTTTCATCGCGTCGGCAACATTTTCCGCCGTTTCCAAGGTTTCGCTGAGCATAAAGATACTCGGCCCCGAGCCGGAAATACCGCCGCCGATCGCCCCCGAACCGAGACTCGCCCGTTTTACTTCATCGAATTTCGGGATCAGGTCTTTGCGGACGGGCTCGACGATTTTATCTTTCAACGAACGCCCGATCAGTCCGTAATCGCCTTTTCCGAGAGCCGCGATAAAAGCGGCGAGGTTACTCCATTGTTCGACGGCATCAGCAAGCGGAACATTTTTCGGCAGGATTTCTCTCGCGTAAGAAGTTTTGATCTCGATCTGCGGATGCACGACCGTGGCAAAAAGTGCCGGAAAATCAACGGCGACGACTTCGAGCGGTTCGGTTGAACGGACGATGACGAATCCGCCGAAGATACACGGGGCGACATTATCGGCGTGCCGCGAACCGCTCGCTAAATTTTCACCGTCCATCGCAAAATCAACCAGTTCGGTTTTGGAAAAAGGTCTTCCCAGAAGTTCATTCGCCGCAAATGCCGCACCGCCCGCACTTGCCGAACTCGAACCGATTCCGCTCCCGGGCTTGATATGTTTGGTGATCTCGAGTTCAAACCCGAAATCCGCATCCGCCGCTTTCAAGATCGAAAGAAGCGTTACGCCCGCCACGTTTTTTTCCGCTTCCGACGGTAAACCGAACTCGTCTTTGTGAATGATCTTAACCGTTTTTTCCGGCGTTTTGCGTAGGTTCATCTCGTCGAACGGCTCGTTTAACGCAAAGCCGAGGCAGTCAAAACCGCAGGAAACATTGGAAACCGTCGCCGGTGAATGAATTTTTATCTCGTCCATAAAATGACAATCGTAACGCCACCGTCCCGGTGGCCGTCGCGTCGGCTTCCAGCCGATGCATCAATGCAATTTTTTTCGACATTGAATTTATTGTATATTAAAACTGAGAGCGAGACGCTCTCAGGACAGCCGCCAAGATGGCGGCGTTACATTTTCTAAATCAATGCAATACTTTAGCACAAACCGGAAAAGTTCTCAGACGGATTTCAAAACGGCTGTTTTAAGCGGTCAACCCGACGACAGAGGTCTTTATTTTCCCGACCGAATCCCGAAAGTTGATTGGGAAAATTTGCGAAAAAAAACAAAAGAAGAGATCGCTTATACGGTTATCAAACCCTACACGGGCGATGCCTTTGATGACGAAACGCTTTTTCAGATCTGTGCGGAAACGGTCAATTTTGATTTTCCGCTTATACAAATCAATGAAGAAATCTCGACGCTCGAACTTTTTCACGGGGCGACGCTCGCTTTTAAGGATGTCGGGGCGAGATTTATGAGCCGTTGCCTGCGGCATTTTACAAAAGATAAACGCGAAAAAACCGTCGTTATCGTCGCCACATCCGGCGACACGGGCGGGGCGGTGGCCAGCGGTTTTTACGAGGTCGAAGGCGTTGCGGTCGTCATTCTTTATCCGAAGGGAAAGGTTTCCAAAATTCAGGAACTGCAACTGACGACGCTCGGCAAAAACATTACGGCGATCGAAATTGACGGAAATTTTGATGAATGCCAATATTTGGCCAAGACGGCACTTGCCGATGCGGACATCAAAAGAGAGTTTTTTATCACATCAGCCAATTCGATCAATGTTGCCCGCTGGCTGCCCCAGCAGTTTTATTACTTTTACGCTTTGCAGAAATGGACGGAAGATTTGCCGCCCGTTATATGTGTTCCGAGCGGAAATTTCGGCAATGTCTGTGCGGGAATACTCGCACATATTTCGGGACTTCCAGCCAAGAAAATTCTTGCCGCGACCAATGCCAATGATGTCATTCCGCGTTTTCTGCAAAGCGGCAAATTGAACCCGCAAAAATCGGTGGCCACGCTTTCCAACGCGATGGATGTCGGCAATCCTTCCAACTTCGTTCGTATCCTGGAAATTTTTGAACGGGATTTTTTGGAACTCAAAAATGTTTTAGAATCAAAAAGCGTGAGCGATAACGAGACCGCTCAAACGATGCGGGAAGTCTTTGGAAAATCCGGCTACGTTCTCGATCCGCACGGGGCGGTCGGGTTTCGGGTTTTGGCTGATCACCTCGAAGAAAACCCTTTGGATAAAGGCTTTTTCCTCGAAACCGCTCATCCCGTAAAATTCGATTCGGTTGCAGAGATTCTCGGAAAAGAAATCGAAATGCCCGAAGCGGTCAGGGAATTATTGGAAAAGGAAAAATCCGCCGTCGGGATGAAAGCGGATTATGAAACTTTGAAGGAGTTTTTGTTAAGTGGCTAAAGACTGGAACGCAAACGGCTCGTTTGCACCAATGCGAAAGCATTGGAAATAGATTCTGCAAAATGCAAGATGATAAAAGTGAAACTAAGTTAGCATCCTCACGGATGCTTGCAAACGAGCCGTTTGCGTTCCAGTCAAGTAAATCTATGAAAGTCTTAAAATTCGGCGGCTCGTCCGTAGCGAATGCCGAAAATATCGAAAAGGTCGTGCAAATAGTTGCGGATTCGATCGAAAAAAATACGTGCGTCGTCGTGCTTTCGGCGATGCAGGGCGTGACGGATTCGCTCATCGAGGCGGGAAAATTGGCGGAAAAAGGCGACGAAAAATTTCGTGTCCGTTTGAGCGACATTAAAGACACACATTTTGAAACGATCCGCATTTTGATCACGACGCAGAATCAATCGGACGTTCTGAATTTTGTCGAAAAACGCATCCGCGAACTCGAAAACATCTGCGAAAGCGTTTTTATGCTCAAAGAATTAAGCCCGCGTTCGCTCGATCTGATCGTCGGCTACGGCGAGATTCTTTCCACCGCGATCGTCTCCGCCAAATTCGATTCGCTCGAGATCGAAAACATTCTGACCGATGCGGGCAAACTTATTTCAACCGACTCCAATCACGGCTCAGCGACGGTTGATTTTCCGAAAACTAACGAAAATATCAAATCATTTTTTGCCGAAAACAGATCGAAACTCTATATCGTTCCGGGTTTTATCGCGACGGACGAAAACGGCCGGCCGACGACTCTGGGACGCGGCGGTTCGGATTACACGGCGGCGATCTTTGCTTCCGCTTTAGATGCAAAAGTTCTGGAAATCTGGACGGATGTCAGCGGAATGATGTCCGCCGATCCGCACATCGTCCGCAAAACAAAACCGATCCCGAATATAACTTACCGCGAAGCGATGGAGCTTTCGCATTTCGGGGCGAAGATTATCTATCCGCCGACGATCCAGCCCGTTATGTCGAAAAATATTCCCGTTTTCGTCAAAAACACCTTTGCTCCCGAAGACACGGGAACCTTGATCGAAACCGAAAATGAAAATAAAGAGGGTATTATTCGCGGCATCACGAGCATCAATAAGATCAGCGTTTTAAGTCTTGAAGGAAGCGGGATGGTCGGCATTCCGGGTTTTTCCAAACGCCTTTTCGACGCACTTTCGCGGGCAAAGATCAATGTCATTTTGATCACACAGAGCTCCTCCGAACATTCTATCTGCGTTGCCGTTTCGGAAGACAAAAGCGAACTTGCCAGACGGGTCGTTGATGAGGAATTTCAATATGAAATAAACGCCGGAACGATCGAGCCTTTGAAGGCCGAAATCGGCTTTTCGTGCCTCGCCCTCGTCGGCGACAATATGAAATATCACACCGGCATCGCCGGCAAGATGTTCGCTACGCTCGGCACGAACGGCATCAACATCCACGCCATCGCCCAAGGTTCTTCCGAGCGGAATATCTCGGCGATCATTTCCTCGAAAGACGTTCATAAAGCCGTCAATTCCCTGCACGAAGCCTTTTTCTCCGACGGCAAAAAGCAGATAAACCTGTATATTACGGGAGTCGGTACGGTCGGCAAAAAACTGCTCGAACAACTCCATAATCAAAAAGATTATCTAGCCGAAAAGATGAACTTAAATGTCCGCGTCGTCGCCCTGGCCAACAGTAAAAAGGTTGTTTTTGATGAAGAAGGAATTGATTTGAAAAATTGGGAAAAAGCTTTAAAGGCCGCGAAAGGTTTTTCAAAAAAAGCCGATCCATCCAAGGAGATCGCCAATCTCATCATCCGCGAAAACTTACGGAACTCCGTTTTTGTTGACGTCACGGCGAGTGATGAGGTCGTCAAAATCTATCCCGTTCTGCTTTCAGAAAGCGTTTCAATCGTCGCCTGCAACAAGATCGCGGCTTCGGGCAAATTTGAAAATTACCGAAGCTTGAAAAACCTCGCCACCGAATACAACACGAACTTTCTTTTTGAAACAAACGTCGGGGCGGGTTTGCCGATCATCGGAACGCTCAACGACCTGATGCGAAGCGGCGATAAAATAAATCGCATCGAAGCCGTTTTGTCGGGAACTCTGAATTTTGTCTTTAACAATTACGACACAACGCGATCGTTCGCCGAAGTCGTCCGACAGGCACAAACGGAAGGCTACACCGAACCCGATCCGCGGCTCGACCTAAATGGCTCTGACGTCGCCCGCAAGATTTTGATTTTAGCGAGAGAAAGCGGTTTTGTTCTGGAAATGGCGGAGGTTGAAAACAGAGGCTTTTTGCCCGAATCCTGTTTACGGGGAAGCGTCGAAGATTTTTACCGGGAACTCGAAAAACACGAGGACTATTTCAAAAATTTATACAAAGATGCCGCCGACAAAGATTTGAAATTAAAATACATCGCTTCATTTACGGGCGGCAAAGCTTTCGTCGGATTAGAGGCGATCGGCGAACAGCACAATTTCGCCAGTCTCTCCGGCAAGGACAACGCCGTGCTGTTCTACACCGACCGCTATGCCGATTTTCCGCTCATCGTCAAAGGTGCCGGAGCTGGTGCGGACGTCACCGCCGCCGGAGTTTTCGCGGACATCATCAGGGCTTCAAGACGTTAGTTTTCCGGAATTTTCCCGCCGAGCAGTTCACGCACCTCGCTACGCATTTCGCCCAATTGTTTTTCCAGATCTTTTAAGGTCGGTTTGATCTCGGCTTTCTGTTCTTCACGCTTTTTCGCATCGGATTCGACAAAGAATGTCGCCAGCGTCGCCGTGATGTAGCCGAAGGAAACGAAGGCGTAAAGGGCGAGGATAAAATTCAGAACGCGGCCTGCGACCGTCTGCGGAACATGCTCGCCGCCCAAAGTCGTCATCAGCATCGCCGTCCACCAGAGGGCTTCGCCGTAACTCTCGAAACCGCCTTTGACCTCCGCCGCCGGCTCGAAGGCGAGCATTCCCGCCGCTCCCGCGAAAACGACGATCAAAGTTACGAACAAAACGTATTTAAAACCGCGGCGGCGGAAACTTTCGCCGAGAGCGTCCATCCCGATATTCAGAGAAGCGAGCAAGCGAACCAGCCGCAACCCGCGGGCCGCCCGGGTCGCTTGAAAAATCCTGAAGACACGAAAAATCCTGAAGACGCGAAACGCCGGCAGGATCAAAGAGATCGCGATCAGCCAATTGTCCTTCAAATATTCAAGCGTCTTCGGAGCGAGAACCAATTTTATCGCAAACTCGATGATAAAAATTATCCAGATAACCGCTCCGAAAACTTCCAGGTAAAACCCCAGTTCATAAAACAGTTCATACACGAAAAGCCCGAGCCAGATCAGACTCAAGATCAGCATCGGCGTTTCAAGCCAATCGTCGAGTTTCTGCAAAACCCCTTCCCGCTCGGTCTTTATCTGCTCTTTGATTTTTTCTCTTTCAACTTCCGCCACAAGACAAACTTCCCCCTTAAATTCTTCAAATTTATTTCAGAATTATCGCATATTCGAAAAATGGAGTTATTTTATTCTTCGGAAATGATTGTTAGGTTCGCAACATTTTGAAAATCCCGGCGATTATGAGTTACAAGCGGAATATCGAAAAGCAATGCCACCGAAGCGATCCAAGCATCTGCCGTATCAATCGGGTTTCCTTTTTTATGAGCATCACTCATTACTTCAGCCCAAATTTTGCAAAGTTCTTCGTCGGCATAGATTATTCCAAAATCATTAATTCATTAAACTCATTCCTTTTTCTTTTACCCCAATTATTCAGCATTTGCCATTTTAATAACTCTGCCAAAGACATAAAAGAAATGAATTTTGGAACATTTAGCAAGTGAGTTTCATAAAGTTCGGCTCTCGAATCTTCTTTGAAAATATAAGAAACGATATTGGTATCAACGACAACCGCCATCAATCAATGCTCCTGTTCCGATTTACTTTTCGCTGTTCTTCACGCATTTTTATGAGAAATTCCACTTCCTCGCCGTCGTCATCTTTTACGGAATGTGCATAAAGTTCATCTCTTGTATTTGCAATCGGAACATCATTTTCCCGCAAAAACTTTTCGAGTCTTTGTTTTGCTAAATTTCTATCAATTACTGTTTCTGCCATTTCTTAAACTCCTTTTGTGAGACATATTTTTTTACATATCTTTTTTAAAAAAGCCGCCAGAACATCTGATATTTCCATCATTATCCCGAACAAAAAATTCAATACACCGTCCATCTTCTATACAAAGATTCAACATTTCTTCATCAATAAATCTATCTGCTTCTTCAGATTCAATAGATCCTGTTATGTTTGTGAGTCCTTCCAATTCTTCACCGTTTGCTTCAAGGATTTCCTGATAAACATAAAGGCTGTAATTTACTTTACCCAAATGAACATCATTTTTGAAAATATCTCCAATGCCGGATAATTGCCCCTTCAATTTCATACATTTATTTTCTGCTAAAAAAATGAATTGTGCAATCTTTTTATAACTTCCGTAACCTGTTCTTCTTTGACGACAAACGTCAGATTTACGCTCGAAGCCCCGTGTGAAATTAAAGAGATATTGATGTCTTCGATGGTCGAAAAGAGTTTGGAAGCCAGGCCGGAAGAAGCCCGCAAGCCCTCGCCGACGATGCAGATGACGGCGTGGCCGTGTTCGATCTCGACATCGCCGAGGCGGCTCAATTCGGTAATGATCTTTTCGATCGAATCGGTGTTGTCGAGCGTGAGAGCGACCGATACTTCCGATGTCGAGATAACATCAATGACCGTGCGGAAGCGTTCAAAGACCTGGAAAAGGGCGGACATAAAGCCGTAGGAGCCGAGCATTCTCGCTGAAGAAATTCTTAAAATTGTAATGCCTGTTTTGTGAGCGATGGATTTGATGCGGTTGGGAGCGATCTCGCTTTCCGCTAAAACCATCGTGCCGCGTTCTTTCGGCTCGTGTGAATTGCAAACTCTAACCGGAATTTCGTAATCAACGGCGGGCTGGATCGTTTTTGGATGCAAGACTTTAGCACCGAAATAAGCAAGTTCCGCCGCTTCATTGTAGGACAGAATGTCGATCGTTCTCGCATCCGAGCAGATTCGCGGGTCGCAGGTTAAAACGCCCGTCACGTCCGTCCAGATTTGAATTTCTCTTGCCCTGAGAGCCGCTCCGACGAGTGCCGCCGAATAATCCGAACCGCCACGTCCAAGAGTCGTCGTCTCGCCGCTCCGGTTTGAGGCGATAAAACCGCCCATGATCGGAATCTCACCCGCTTCGAGCAAGGTGTTCAATTCGAGTTGAATGAAATTTTCCGTTTCGTCCCAGATCGGTTTGGCCGAACCGTATTCGTCGTCGGTAACGATGACGCGGCGGGAATCAACCTGCCGGGCGTTCAAGCCCTTCGCTTTGCAAACTTCTGCTAAAAGACGCGAAGCCAGCTGTTCGCCGTATGAGACGATCGCATCTTTGAGCATCTGGAGCGGCAGACTCCGCCGTTCGGCCCGCATAAGCAGATCGGACAGTTCCTGTTTGGCCAGATCGAGTTCCGCCAAAAATGCTTTCAGCCGATGCTCGTCGAGCAAGGTTTCTGCAACCGCCTGATGTCGTTCAAAATGTTCTGCCAAAGACGAAAACCCTTCCGATGAATCGCCGTTTTTGGCAAG
Organism: Pyrinomonadaceae bacterium; assembly: GCA_041940665.1. Lineage (GTDB taxonomy): Bacteria > Acidobacteriota > Blastocatellia > Pyrinomonadales > Pyrinomonadaceae > Aridibacter. Next base: position 30,200 of record JBGTRS010000002.1, read on the forward strand.
TTCAAAAGCATTCAAAAGGGCGTCGGTCACTTTCGCCATCGCCGATGTGACGACGACGGGTGAATTTTCCTTTTCGCCCGCAACGATCTCGGCGACACGCTCGAAGGCTTCCGCATCTTTCACGGAAGTCCCGCCGAATTTCATTACTGTCGGTTTTATATCGCTCACGGTTAAACTGATAAATTACTATAAAGTGGAAAAGTGGAAAAGTGAAAGAGTGAAAAAAGTTTAAGAAGAGATTAATCAATTTCAATAATATAACTCACAAGCCATAATTCAAGTTGGTCTAATTTTGATTTCCAACGCTTTTTGAATTCACGCATCCATTCGCGGTTTTCATCTGTGTCGGCTACATCAATGACGATTTTGACTAAATTATCACGATACAAAATCCCTTGATAACGTCAATGTCCTTCGACTTTTTGCGTTTCGTAGCTTGCCGCATCGAATTTTTCGACAATTTCCAAAACGGCTTCGGCTAATGAGTCGGAAGGAATTTCGCGTCCGTCATTGAATTGTAGAGGTAGTAATATCTCGAAGCGACGAAGTTTGTTGTTCATAGGTGGATTTTCCTTCGACTGTAAATGGAATGTTTTCGTTTGCCAATGCTTCAAGTGCGGCTTCGGGGACAAGATGTTCACCCGTTTTTAAGACACGACCGGAAAAACGTCCGAGCAGAAACCCGAGTGCTTTTTTTTCAGTTTCTTTGTCAGGAAAAGTTATTGTAATCATATTTTTTAATACCTCCTCAGATATTTTATCACTTTCGCTCACGGTTAAACTGACAAATTAAATCAAAACCGAAACTGACGCAAAGGAAAGAGAGAGAATTTAGCCACGGATGAACAGAAACGCAGATCTATAAACAGGGATGAAGGGAGATAAAAAGGGATTTTGAATTTTTCTAAATCTATTCGGCTTCTTTATCAACCCAGCCTTTGACAAGAATCGGAATAATCAGAATTAAAGGCAGTAAATAAAAATAAAAATGAAAGGCTTGTTCGGGCAGTTGACCGAAACCGAAAATTTCTTCGACGGCTCTCAAAAGAACGGGAATCGCCGCACTACTGATAATTATCGAAGCCGGAATCGAGAGATGTTTTTTGTTTTTGATGTCGCCCAGTCCGCCCCACGTCATAAAAGTTCCTAAAATTCCGACGACACCTAGCGAAATAATCTGAAAAGCCAATGAAGTAAGCCCGAAGACTTCAAACGATTCGAACGATCTTTGAAAGACGAAAACATCCATCACGATCAGTGTGCCGACCAGTAACAGCAGGTTTTCCGTGGAAATTCCCTGTTCGTGCGTCAACCCGTAGATCCAGGTCCAGACGCAAAGCAGCATCGGGAGCAGGACTATCTCCCTGGTCAA
>JBGTRS010000003.1:0-30228 GCA_041940665.1 Pyrinomonadaceae bacterium
GGTATTAGGTTTGGACCTATCCCTCAACTTTTATTTGTTGAGCGAGAAACACAAGGAAGTTCAATTTTCGGACAGATATATCTTAATTTACTTTCTACTTGGGAAATTTTTGATTCCAACCCTTCCAATTTGCCAAACAGCAGAAATGATTTGCCTGAATTTTCTGAAAAGGAAGGAATTCAAAAACTTTGCTCGTTGCGTAATCAAGAAATAGTTAAAGTGGAACTTGGAAATAAAAATCCACATTTGATCTTTACTTTGGAAAATAAAAAAGTTTTTGTGTTAAACGGAATTAATGATGGGTTTGAGTCTTGGCAGGCTGGAGTTGCCTTTAACCCTAAAGAACCTTGCCAAGTGGTAGCTTGTCCCAGCGGAGATTTAGCTATTTGGAAACCAAAAACTTTCAATTTATAAAAAGGCGATAAAGATATGTTAAAATTTCTATCAATAAATGAGAGGTTATTTATCCGATTGAAAAATCTTGGACATTGACCGCAAAATTTCCAAAAAGGCTTTCGATATTCTGAAAAATATCGACGGCACGATAAAAACGCGGATGGTTTATTGATTTTCCTCAATAACCGTTCATCTTAGATCAAAATCCTCACCAAGACTCATTAAACTACTGTCTCTGTTTCGCTTCGTCCGCTCTAAATCTCACGAACAACCATAATTTTCTCATTCTGTAACCTTTTTCAAGTTCAAGCACTCTATTTTGATGTAAGGCAATTTTTTAAAAAAAACGGAGAGAAGAAGGTTTATGATCTATCTATCGATTATTTTATTTGCAGTGGCCGCCGTTCTCGGAGTTACGATCCTGATGAAATGGCTTCAGGCAAGTGCGGCCTCGAAAGCGGTGGTTTATTCGCACGGCGGGGCGGCGGCCGCCGCGCTGGTTTTGCTGATCGTCTATGCGATGCAGAATCCGGATAATTTTCCGCTCGTCAGTCTGGTTTTATTTGTCCTTGCGGCGCTCGGCGGATTCGCGCTGTTTTTTGCCGATACGTTTGCCGAAAAAAGGCTTGTTCCGGTCGGAGTCGTCCACGCATTGATCGCCGTCAGCGGTTTTGTCGCTTTGCTTTTATTTGTTTTTGCGTAAGATGAGATTATTCGGTCATCCCGTTCACATAATGCTCATACATTTTCCGGCGGCACTTTTTCCGTTTGAATTTGTCTGTTCGTTTTTTGGATTTTACACGGGCGATGAGAATTTCGCGTTCGCTTCGTTTTACGCGATGGCGGGCGGTGTAATTTTGGGTTGGACGGCGATCCTGTTCGGCGTTTTGGACTTGCTGAAAGTTTTTCAAGCTAAACCGGAAGCCGTCAAAACCGCCGTTATTCACGGCGGCATCAACATATGCGTTATAATCGTCTATACCGTTCTGGCATATTCGCAGTTTAAGGCCTATCCGGCGATAAATACGGATGGTTTGCCGATTTTAATTTTTAAAGCCGTCACTATCGGTTCGATGTTTGCGGGGAATTATTTCGGCGGGCAATTGATTCTTAAATATAAGGTCGCCGTCGGGGATTAAGGATTTTTATTATAAAGAAAAAACTGCCCGCTAATTTTTGCGGATAACATTTATTAAATTGATTTGATTAGCGTTTATTCGCGTAAATTGGCGGGCAAAAATAATTCGATGTTCAAAGCCAAACAGATAAAACAGCTCGACGTTTATTCCGACCGGGAAATTATCGAAAAAGTCCTCGGCGGCGAAAAGGCTCTCTACGAGGTCATCATCCGCCGCTACAATCCTTATCTGTATAAAACGGGCAGGTCTTACGGCTACAATCATCAGGACACCGAGGACTTGATGCAGGAGACCTTTATCAAAGCCTTTACGAATCTTGAAAATTTTGAAAACCGTTCGTCATTCAAAACCTGGATCACGAGAATTATGCTGAACAATTGCTTTCAAAAAAGTAAGAAATTCAGTTTTGCCAAAGAAATTCCGACCGAATTCGATTCCTACGAGAACTACAAACAGATGTTTACCAATCATGAAAATCAAGCCGACCGGACGGTCTTTAGAAAAGAACTGAACCGCATCATCGAAAACGCCCTCGAGGAAATTCCGCTTCGATACCGCCTCGTTTTTTCGCTCCGTGAACTGAACGGTTTTTCAACTCGGCGGACATCGGAAATTCTTTCGATCTCCGAAGCAAACGTCAAAGTCCGTCTGAGCCGGGCCAAAAAGATGCTCCGCGGTCATATCGAAAAAATGTATGCACCCGAAGATATATACGAGTTCAATCTGATCTACTGCGACCGGATTGTCGAAAGAGTGATGAGCGTAATTGATCCGTGATGGAAGATTCGTCGAAATGACCGACCGCGTAGTCCGTCAATTCCTGACCTTGCGACGCACCCAGCCAAGTATGACGCTGGCGGTGACGGCCATCAATGAGGCGAGAAAATTAAAGAAAATATCGGTCGTATCAAACACGCGGTCGGGCAGAAATATCTGGATAAATTCGTCGAACGCTCCGATGCCCGCGGCGGTCAGAACGGCCAGCAGGGGCGGGACGGGAACACGGCGGCCGTTGCTTTTTCTTTCTGTTAATGCGGCATAGATAAAGGCGGCCAGAACGCTGTATTCGATCAGATGCGATCTTTCCGGAATGGTCATTCGCAGTAAGACGAAAAGATAAACCGAGACAATGCCCAGAGCCGCTCCGATCTCTGCTCCGCGAGGTCGCACCCGGAGAGCCAGCAGAATAACGGTGAGACCGGCCGCCGCCATAAAGGACAGAAAAGCGGCGGCGGCCAAACTCTGATCAATTTTGGCGAGCGTCGATCCCAAGCCGAGGGTTGCATAGATTCCCAACACAACTGCCAACGTAAAAAACCAGAGCCGGCGTTCTCTCGCGGAAGTGAAAAAAGATTCGGATGTATCCGTGCGGGCTGATGCGGGTTCGGATTGTGTTTGCTCCTCCATTTTTTGATCTTCGTATCTTCGATATTTTTGCGGCATCTTTGATCACCGCACGAGCAGGATCGTCAGCCGATGCGGCATTTTGGCCGATCGGTGATACATCAGTATATCCTCCCGGCCGTCGCTGTTTAAGTCTTTGAGCCAGGTGTAATTTTTATTTTTGGGGACGGAAACTTTGATCTTCTGAGGTCTTCGGGCAAAGAGATCCGGCTTCGCCTCACCGGGAAAAATCTGCAGTTGGTTCGTTCCTTTTTGTACCAGCAGATCGGGGCGTTTGTCGCCATTAAGATCGCCGAAGAGGATCGCCGGAAATTTGGCGGCCTCCTCGCCCGAACCACCGAGAGAGATCGTTTTAATTTTGCGTTTGAAGTCCGGTTTGCTCTGATACCGGCCGCCTTTCATCCGGTATAATTTAAGGTCGAGCGGGACGGAACGCGTGAAAAACCAGCCGACGAGCATCCGGGCTATCTTGAAGAAACTCGGATTGATGGTCGTAAACATCACGTCCCGTTGCCCGTCGCCGTCAAAGTCGTGTTTTTCGACGGCGAACGGAATTCCTTCCGAACGGATGACGGCATCAAAATTTTTACTAAACACCATGCCGCCGCCGCCCGCCGCCGCCGGTCTCCCGAAATGTATCTCAAAGGTCGAGAACATCTTAAAAAGACTGCCGCCCTGCAAAGAAAAAATCACCATATCGGCCACGCCGTCGCCGTTCATATCTGATAGCGAATATAAAACCCGGCCGGTGAGTTTTCCTTCCGGTTCGCTGTCCTTGCGGCGGCGCGTAACTCCAAAGGGGGCGGCCAGTGTTTTGATGTCATCGGAGTCAAAAGCGATTTCGGTGGTGAACGTTCCGGCCGATCCGTCAAACGAACCGTTTTCGTTCTGAAGATGAACCCGAAAACGGTCTTCGTCCCAATAAACCAAATCTTTGCGTCCGTCTCGATCAAAATCTATTTCGTGAATACCTGCCTGAATCCACGGATTATAATGATAAGCATCGGTCTTGACGGATTTTCCGATTTTTAGAGGCTTGGAGAAAGTGCCGTTTTTCATCTGCATAAAAATATTAAAGCCGTCCGCTTCGGGGATGACCAGATCATCGAGACCGTCGCCGTTTACATCGCGGGATATGTCCCACGCAGAGATGCCGTCTTCGAAAAGCGGTTCAAGGTTCGTTGTCACGGCAAGGAGTTCGATTTCATTTGCCGTAGCGGGGTCAAACCGGTTCAGGCGTCCGGGTTCGTGTGTAACTATCCGGTCGCGTCCGCCGATTCTGACCGCATCGGCAAACTGCACATCGGTTCGCAATTGTGCTTCAAGTTTCGGCTTGAAGCGGCCTTCATCGAACGAATAGATCTTCAGACGTTTTTCGCCCTTTTCGCCTGCGTAAAAAACGGCAATGTCGGCGATCTCGCCGCCCAGAAAAAATCCCGTCAGAAGGGCTGTCTGCCGTTCGGCGGAATCGAATGTGACCGTCTGTTTTTCAAAAGAAATCTGGGCGGATAAAGAGACGGTTAAAGCAAAAAGTATCACGAAACAAACCGATATGAAGCAGAGAGACTTTCGATTGTTTTTTCTCCGTTTCATGATCTTTATTTTTCCTGTCTGCCAAAAAAAAACAAAAGTGATGCCGTTTATATTTTGCCTGTTTTTGAAAGTTTAAGAAGAATTCTAACCCGCAGGAAACAAAAAGTCTCTTTTTAGTGTGACAGTTTTCAAATTGTCATAAAAACAAAAAAGAATATAAAATCTGCATCAGAATATTAATTTGTCGTGATTTTTATCCGCCAACAAAGGTAAAAACACAGCAGGAAATGTATTAGAAAAATTATGAGAATAATAATCCCCGGCGGAAGCGGACAGGTTGGAACGGTTTTGGCGAGAGCGTTTGAAAAGGACGGTCACGAGGTCGTTATTTTAAGCCGAAGTGCGGGAGCTTCTCAATTTAAAACCGTTCCATGGGACGCGGAGAATTTAGGCGACTGGGCGTTGGAGTTTGAAAACGCCGATGTCGTCATCAATCTTGCGGGGCGAAGCGTCAACTGCCGTTATAATCAGGAAAACCGCCGGCAGATTATGGATTCTCGCGTAAATTCGACCCGCATTGTCGGCGAAGCGATCACCGCGGCGAAAAATCCGCCGAAACTCTGGCTGCAATCGAGCACGGCGACCATTTACGCCCATCGTTTTGACGAGGCGAATGACGAACTGACGGGCATCATCGGCGGCGATGAAAAGGATGCCCCCGACACCTGGAATTTTTCGATCGCTGTCGCCAAAGCCTGGGAAGCGGCGGCTAAAGAATTCAATCTGCCCGGCACACGGCTCGTCCTGATGCGTTCGGCGATGATCATGTCGCCCGACCGGGACGGAATTTTCGACACGATGCTCGGCCTTGTCCGCAAAGGTTTGGGCGGCACGGCCGGAAATGGGCAGCAATATATTTCCTGGATTCACGAAAAGGATTTTATCAGTGCCGTTTATTTCCTCATTGAAAACGAAAGCTTAGATGGGGCGGTCAATATCGCCTCGCCGAATCCTCTGCCGAACAGGGAATTTATGAAGATCTTCCGCGACGCCTGGGGAATGAAGATCGGACTTCCCGCCACCGAACTGATGCTGGAGATCGGTGCTTTTTTGATGCGGACGGAAACGGAGCTGATCTTAAAAAGCCGCCGCGTCCGTCCGGCCCGTCTCCTCGAAGCCGGTTTTGAGTTCGAGTTTCCCGATTGGCAATCCGCCGCCGCCGATCTCTGCAAAAGATGGCGGGAAAACCGCTAATAATTTCTTTATAACTTTCATAAGGTTTGAATTTACATTGCAACAAAAGTAAAATTCAGTCTATCGAAATAATCTTTATTTACACGATGTAGCAACATTGCTCACAATATGACATAAGGAAAATTCAATGAAAACTTTTTACTTTTTACTACTCATTACAGTCCTCTTCATTACTTTCGGGACAACATCAATTTCAGCTAATCATTTCTCTTTTGATCAAGACCGCCTAAACAGTATTACTGACGACATCGAACAACTCTTAAAACAGGCCGATGAACTTTTTAAACAGGGAAAGTTTGACGAGGCTTTGGAGGTTTTGAAAAAGGCGGCTGAACTTAGCCCGCAAGACTTTAGACCGAAAGCAATTGCCGGAATTATCTATTTATCACAATTCAAATTGGCTCAGGCAGTAGAAGAATTTGATAAAGCAATCGCCCTGAACCCGAACAACAAATATCTCTATTTATACAAAGCCAGAGCGGATTATTTTCAAAACAAACGGGAAGAATCCCTTGCTTCGAGTCAGAAAGCTCTTAAACTCGATCCCTCATTCGTTGATGCGTATTTAATGGTCGGCGACATTTTGCGGTATATGAAAGGGCGTGAGGCTGAAGCGATGGAAGCTTATCGCACGGCTCTCAAGCTTAATCCGAATGTGTTGCAGGCCTATGTCAGTCAAGCACAGTTGCTTGAATACGAAAAAAATGAAAAAGAAGCCGAAGAAATGTATCGAAAAGCAATGTCCATTGATCCGGACAAAATGGCAGGCCGCTTTAATCTCGGAAGACTTCTCGTAAACCAAGGCAGATTAAAAGAAGCCCGTCAGCTTTGGGAAGAAAAAACTTCCGATAAAGATAATACGTTTCCGAATTTTATAACGGTTTTAGAGCGTGCGGAAAATCTCGAGAAAGCAAAAGAAGCACTTGCCGAAAAACCGAACGACCCGGAAATTCTTCTGCAAATGGGTTATGCCGTTATGGATGGAGATCACTGGGTCGTTGACGGAAGACAAAAGCGTGCCATCGAATATTTCAGAAAAGCCCTTGAGATAAAACCCGATTTTGCCAAAGCACAATTAGCTATTGTCAAAGCCTACATACAGATCGCCGACACATACGAAAAAGAAAACCCGAATGTCGATAAAGAACTCGCTAAACTGAAAAAGATGAACACCGAAATGGCGAAGGAAATGGAAGAATACCGGAAAAACTATTCAGGCGGATTCAAGGTCGCCGGACCGCCGCCACCACCGGCCGCACCGCCGCCGCCATCAAAGAATTAAGATATATCTAATGTGAATCAAGAGTAGAAATTCTTTGAATTTTCTTGGCGTGCTTGGCGGGAGTCATTTGCTTTGATTATTGCTGAACTTAGCGGAAAGGTAAAGACAAAATTTCCCGCCAAGCACGCCAAGAAACGCAAAGATTTGAAGAAACCGACAGCTTCTACTCTTGATCCGCATATTTACTTCGATTACTTCAAAACGGCAACGATCCGAAAACCGCCATTCTTATTCGGGTCTCTGGCGTTTTTCCAGCCGCGGTTTGCCGACCGCAGAGCTTTCCCCCAACTGTCCCAACCGCCGCCGCGGCGGACTCGTTTGCCGTCGTCTTCGCCGTCTGTAAATGCCGAACCGTCATTCGGAACATCCGTGTAACCGCGTGGTTTTCTGGTTCCATCTACCCACATAAAATCGTAAACATCTTCAACCCATTCCCAGACGTTTCCGTGCATATCGTATAAACCCCAGGCGTTCGGCTCGTAGCTTCCGACCGTTTGTGTTTTGTAGATGTATCTTCCTTTATTTGCTCCGCCGTAAGGATAGCGTGAATCGAAATTGGCTTGGTCGGGACTTAAGCTGTCGCCATAAGCCATCGGCGTTTTTGTTCCCGCCCGAGCCGAGTATTCCCATTCGGCTTCGGTCGGCAGGCGGTATGTGAACTTATCATCCCTGGCATTCAATTTTTTGATAAATTCCCGGGCATCATCCCAACTCACCGTTTCAACCGGACATCTCGCACAATCTCTGTTTCCGCTCGGATTTACGCCCATGATTTTTTCATATTCTTCCTGCGTAACTTCATATTTACCCATCCAGAATTCCTTGCCGATCGTTACCTGACGATAAGGTCCTTCATCACTGTCCCGGTCAACTTCGCTTTCCGGCGAACCCATCATAAATTTTCCGGCCGGAATTTTTACCAACTCCATCCCGATCGAATTCTTCTCAACCTTCTGCCCGTTTATTTCTTGAAAGTTAGAAACACTCAAAATCATCAGCAAAGAAAATGCCAATGAAAAGATTTTGATTTTATGCATTATTTTATCTCCGTATTATTTCGGTTTTTTATAAATTCTTTTGGCGTAATATTTCGCCCTTCATCTAAATAAGACGGAAAATGAAATAAAATGAGGACATTTATTGATAGAAAAATCCTTAAAGTTGAATTTACGTCGCAACAAAAGTAAAATTCAGCAGAAATCTTTCCTAAAATTTAAACGAGGACACGAAAAATCTATGGCATTCTTTCCGATTCCGAGTATGTTGCTGAGACAGCTTTATACCTATAACAGCCTGAAAAATACCGAAAACGGCGTAAAATTCTCCGTCAAAAACCGTCTGACCGATGTGAAGTTTTCCGAACTTCAAGCGGTTAAGATCAACGGCGAGGAAATTCCGAAAGAAAAGATCACGCTTGAATTTGCAGACGGTTCGAGACTTTCGGCAAACGATGTTTCGGAAGATAGTCCGATTGATTTTCCGCTTCGCAAAACGATGGACGTTGTGTGCGAAACAGGAAAAAATCTCGACCACGGAAAATACAAGATCGGAATTGCCGTCAAGGCTCAGGGTTACGGAAAACTAAAATTCGAGGTCGAGGATTCGATCGCCGAAAAGGAAAGCTACGAGGTGAAAATCCCGCGGGATGCGGCGGATGATTACTCGGAGAATGCCATCAAAAGCCGGCAGGATTTCGTCGAAAATTATTCCGATACAAAACTCGAACATATCAAAAATTATTCTTTCGACCCGCATACTCTGGAAGGAAACTGCGAAAATTTTACGGGCGTTGCTCAAATTCCGATCGGTTTTGCCGGGCCGGTCAAGATCAACGGCGAATTTGCGAATGGAGAGTTTTTGATTCCTTTGGCGACAACGGAAGGAACTTTGATCGCTTCCTACAATCGCGGCATCAAGGTTCTCAACTTATCGGGCGGCGTCAAATGCACGGTCGTCTCGGACGCGATGCAGAGAGCTCCGGTTTTTGTTTTTGAAGACGCCCGCGAGGGAAGAAAATTCGTTACATGGATGGAGGAAAATTTTGACAAGATCAAAGAGGAAGCCGAAGCGACTTCGAGCGTTGCGAAATTAAAAGACATTGATCCATATACTTCCAACAAATTCGTCTATGCCCGTTTTAATTACCGAACGGGCGATGCGGCGGGACAAAATATGGTCGGACGGGCGACCTTTGCGGCGTGCAGTTGGATAATTGATAATTACGAAGCGGACAAGATCAAGCATTTTTATCTCGAATCGAATTTTGCCACCGACAAAAAAGCCTCGCAGGTCAACATTATGCGAACCAGAGGAAAGCGTGTAACGGCGGAATGCACGATTCCGCGAAATGTCTTGATCGAACATATGCGGGTTGAACCGGAATCCTTAACTTATCACGCCGGAGTCGCCAATATCGGCTCGATTCTTTCCGGGGCCAACAACAACGGAGCTCATTCCGCCAACGGCATCACGGCGATGTTTATTGCGACGGGGCAGGACGTCGCCAATGTGTCGGAAAGTTCCGCTGGTTTGCTTTACTCGGAACTGACGCCCGAACGAGACCTCTATATTTCCATTACGATTCCTTCCTTAATCGTCGCCACATACGGCGGCGGAACGGGACTCGCGACGCAAAAGGAATGTCTCGAAATCCTGGGATGCTACGGACGCGACGGCGTCAACAAATTGGCTGAAATTATTGCGGGAGTCGTGCTGGCCGGTGAAATTTCGCTCGGTTCGGCGATCTCAAGTTCCGATTGGGTTTCGAGCCATGAAAAATACGGACGGAACAGGTAGGAAGTTTGCCCGCTAATTACGCGAATAAACGCGAATGCATCTTAAAAAATAATTCGTGTAATTAGCGGGTAAAAATATTTAAAGATGAGTGAACGACTTGAACAATTTGAAAAAGACGGTTTTTTGGTCATCGAAGATTTTAATTCGGCGGAAGAATGCGATGAGTTGATGCAACGTGCCGAAGAACTAACCGTAAATTTTGACTACACAGGGCATCCGTCGGTTTTTCAGACTTCGGAACAGGAACGCACGAGCGATGAATATTTCTTGAATTCTGGCGATAAAATTTCCTTTTTTTTTGAAAAGGATGCTTTTGATGAAAAAGGCAATTTGAAAGACGATATTTTTTATTCGCTCAACAAAATCGGACACGCGTTGCACGATCTCGATCCGGTTTTTAATAGATTTTCGCGTTCGCCGCAGATGAAGAAACTTGCGGCGGAACTCGGTTTATCCGACGCTCTGATTATCCAAAGTATGTATATTTTCAAGCACGCCCGTGTCGGCGGAGTCGTTGATATTCATCAGGACGCTTCTTTTTTATATACCGAACCCGCGTCTTGTGTCGGATTTTGGTTTGCTCTCGAAGATGCTAACGTGGAGAACGGCTGTATGTGGGCGAAACGCGGCGGACATCAAACGGCTTTGCGTTCATGGTTTCGCCGCAATGATGTTGGAACCGAATTTAAAATTTTTGATAAAACGCCGTTCGAACTGGACGGGGTGATTCCTTTGGAAGTAAAAAAAGGTGCGTGCATCGTGCTGGACGGTTTGCTCCCGCATTACAGTAAACCGAACACCAGCGGCAAATCCCGGCACGCTTATACCATTCATACGATTGACGGCAACGCCGTTTACCCGCAACAAAACTGGCTACAGCGAGATTTCACCGAATTATTCTCTATTTAACCATCAGAGCCAGTTGCTGAAAATATGCTTTTTCAGCTAAATCTTGAAATATCGAAAGTTCCGTTAGGAACGATATATTTATAGATATGAATTTGAGCGGAAATTCCGAAATTCCGTCGGAATGACGTATTTATATACTATTCCGACGGAGGTAAGAATCTTAAACCAACACCATTGGTTATTTAACTTGTCAAATTTGTCCACACATCTGCCAGACTGACGTGATAGATAATTACGGCATTGTAAAAGACCCATCCGACAACCGTTAGAAGCAGAGGTTTATCTTGCAGAAGCATTTTACTCGGATTTCCGCCGTTTTCGGGTTTTTGAATCAGAATCATATAGCGGAACATTCCGTAGATTACAAAAATAGTTCCGTAGATCAGATTGTCAGTGTTGAATTTCGCAATTGTTTCGGGAGCGACGGTATAGAGGGCATAGCAGACGATCGAAGCTCCGATCAGAATGTTGTTTACCTGTCCCAGATATTCGACCGAGTATTCTTTGAGAACTTTTCGGTGTTCGCCGGCGTGTTTCGATAGAGTCAGTAATTCCTGCCGGCGTTTGGTAAAGGTCAAAAATAGAGCCAGCAAAAAAGCACAGACGATGAGCCAATGCGAAGGGATGACGCTGACGGCGATGGCACCGCCGATGATGCGGACGACGAATCCGGCGGAAATGGTCATCGCATCGAGCACGATCATCCGTTTTAAGGCCAGACAATAACTTAACGTCAGAATGACATAGAGGGCGGAGATCAGGAAGAAACTCAGTCCGATCACGGCCGACAGGGCGAAGGCTGAAACGGTTAAAAGTACGGCAAAAAATAAAGCAACCGGAACCGGCAGTAAACCCGAACTCAACGGACGATTGCATTTTTCAGGGTGGTTTTTATCCTCTTCAATGTCAATCCAGTCGTTAAAAATATAGAGGGCACTCGCCAGCAGACAAAAGACCGCAAAAGCGACGATGGAATTTCCGATCGCCGTAATGTCCGTCAGCTGTCTGCCGAACAATAAGGGGGCGAAAATGAACAGGTTTTTAACCCACTGATGCGGACGCATTGCCGCCCAGATCAACCGGATAAGTCCTTGTTTTTTATCAATGTTGTCTTTACTATCTGTCAAAGTCAGGGGGATTTCTTGTGCCATGATTACTCCTTAAATCCAAAAACACCAATAGAGAGGTAACCGATGCTTTTTCGTCAAAAATTATTTTTTGTGTCGGTAGCCCGATTGCTAAGGAGGGATGAAAGCCCTTCCTCACGGCCGGGCCACCGACGCAAAATTTCGAATTATTTACTAAAAAAATACCTTTGCCAAACGCAACGCTCCCTGACTCCAGGGAACCGTGTGGGAAGTGCCGGATTTATCCTTAAAGTTCGAGTAGTTCCGGCAATACCACTCGTAATTTCTGATCAAGGCGTCCTTGTTGGAAAACTTGGGTTGATAACCCAAAACCGTTTCCGCTTTTTCGATCGAGACAAATGATTCGGTCGAGACCGTCTCGTAGATCCATTCATAGAGCGGCGAGAGCCGGAGTTTTTCCAAAATCTGCAACCCCAAAATGACGGGTCGGGCCGGAAATTTGCGGATCTTTTTGCCGTAACCGGCGTGATCGAGAACGGCCTGAAAATCTTCCGACAAGGTTTTGAATTCCTTGGCTCCGATATTGAACGTATCGTTCACCTTTTCCGTCTCACCCGTTGCCGCGAGATAGATCGCCTGACAGAGGTCTTCAACGTCCAATAACTGATAGCGGTTGTTGCCTTTTCCCAAAAGCGGGAAGTTTTTGCCTTCGTAAGCCCATTCGTAGAGCAGAGCGAAGACGCCCAGACGTTCCGGTCCGACGAAGCTTTTCGGCCTGAGAACCGGCACGCACATTCCTTTTTCGCGGTATTCCGTGCAGACTTCTTCGGCTAGAATTTTCGCCTTACCGTAAGCTCCGACGCCATCCACCCGGTCATCTTCGACCAGCGGATGATGATCGGGTATGCCGTAAACGGCGGTGGATGAAATATGGATGACTCTTTCGATCTGGTCTTGAAAAGCCGCTTCGAGGATATTTCTCGTTCCGTCAATTTCGGTCGAATAAATATCCTCCTTTGTATCGAGCGGCAGGGCGGCGGCGGTATGGACGACGATGTCTATGCCTTCCATCGCCCGCTTCACGAAATCTTTATCCCGGATGTCGCCCTGGCGGATCGTGACCCGGTCTTTAACGTCAGTAAAAGAAAATTCGGCTTTATCAAGAGACGTTACATCCCAGCCTTTTTCCAATAAATACCTGATCAGATTGATTCCTAAAAATCCTGCTCCTCCGGTTACTAAACACGATTTTTTCATTTGTTAAATACCTCTTATATTAAAAAATTCATTATTACTATTTTTTCATTAAGGAGAAGCTGGCTCGGCTGATTTTTCATCATCCAGTTTTGCATCTACCAAAAAGAACAGCACACACGGAATAATTACTATCGCCAGATCCAGAAACAGACGGATTTCTTCCACTTTTCCGTAAATGAAATTTGCCAGGATCAGCGGAACGCAAAACAAAAATAAAGCCCGCCGCATATAAATCGGTAAATGTTTAAAGTATAAAAGCGGAATAAGCCATAAAATTGAAAAAAAGAAGATCGTCCAATCGAGCTTATAAAAATTAACCATCATCGGACGGAATTCAAACGCCGGTTTGATACCAAAAACCGCCCGCAACAAGAGCTGAATAATTAACCAAACTCCGAATAAACCCAAAGTATGTTTTAAGGTTTGATTATTAAAGCCGAACCTGGACAAATGCAGCGGAGCGATCAATCCAAAGGTTTCCCGTGCCAGACTCCCGATGACCGTAAGCGGATACAGCCAGCCTTTATATTGTCCGCGGTTCATCAAATACGCTCCGATCGTCAAAAACATCAGACTCAAGGGCGAAGACGGCTGATAATAATAGTGCTGAAAAGCATACAGGTGCAGGCACGCCAAAATAAGTGTTCCGCTCAAAGCCAGTTCCGGCGAAAACCAGGTCCTCAAATACAGATGAAAAAAGATAAATAAAATAAAAGTCGCGATGAGCCGCTGTAAGATATAAAAAAACTCGCGGGCTAAGGCCTTTGATTTATCCGACGTCAAGCCCAGCGATTTTTCAACGACAAAACCGCCGGCTTCCGCCAAAAACGGTGCGACTACGCGGTATTGATACGGAGATTTAAAATCTCCGCTGATGATGCCCTGATGAAACTCGTTTCTTTCAACCCAAAATCTCCGGTTGATATTCTGGGCGTGATAGAACGTCAGAGAAAAGGCCAGAGATAAATAAATGATGCCGACCTTTTTTAATGTTATAGGGGATTGTTTTATCATTTCAGCCTTCGATCTGTTTCGTCATATGTTTCAGGTATGTTTATGTAGCTTTTCGGTTTCTTCATTTCAGGGAACATTGATCGGGTTGCCGTTCGCCTCGAATCTTTTGCCGAAAATGCCTTCCGCACTTCCGTCCTGTCCGTTGCTTACCCAGACGACGTTGAAATTCCCGGATGAATCCGTTGCAATGGCCGGGTAAAATTGATCGTTCACAAAATAGGTGTTGATCTGAAATTCATCGCTTAAAGGTTTTCCGGCCGAATCATATCGCCGTCCGAAAACCCCCAAACCGCTCGTATCCTGATCGCGGCCTTCCCAAACGATCACGAAATTTCCGTTTGAATCTACGGAAACATCGGAAATTTTCTGATCGTTTGCCGTCGTCATATTCACCCTGAATTCCGCCCCTTGCGGCACACCAGCCGAGTTATATCTCTGGGCATAGACACCCGCCCCGCTTCCGTCTTGCCCGTCACTGCTCCAGGTAATGACAAAATCGCCCGACAGCGGAGACATTCCGACCCGGCCGACGTATTGATTTCCCGCAGTGTGCGTATTGACCTGAAATTCCGGTCCTTGCGGCACGCCGGCGGCGTTATATCTCTGAGCATAGACACCATAACCGCTTCCGTCCTGAAGATTGCTCTGCCAGGTGACCACGAAATTTCCTACCGAGTCCATGGTCGCATAGGTTTTATTCTGTTCACCGGTCGTAAATGTATTAACCTGAAACTCATTTCCCTGCGGATTTCCGGCCGAGTCGTATCTTTGACCGAAGATGCCTTCATTACTTCCGTCCTGAAAGACACTCGTCCAGACAACCACGAAATTTCCGGCCGAATCCATCGCCACCGCCGGATTGAGCTGAGAATTAAGTGTCGTTGTATTTATTCTGAACTCACCGCCAACCGGCGTTCCGGCCGAGTTAAAACGCTGACCGTAGATTCCGTAACCGTCGCCGTCCTGAAACTTGCTTTCCCAAACGATAACGAAGTTTCCAACCGAATCCATGGCCACACGCGGAACGAACTGATTATCGGCCGTATATGTATTCACTTGAAATTCATTGCCCTGAGCAATGCCGGCGGCATTATATCTCCGGGCAAAAATTCCCCAGGTACTGCCATCCTGCAGATTGCTTTGCCAGACCACAACGGAATTACCATTCGCGTCGGTGGCGATATGCGAAGCCATCTGACTGTAGGGAGCGGACGAGGAAATTTGATATTCACTCGCTATCGGCGGAGATACGCTCGTGCCGTTTAAGGCGGCGGCCTGGAAGGTGACATTGCTCCATTGATTGAATGTCGTGTTGACCGTCCATTTCACCGTCAAGGTCTGGCCGGCCGATCCGGCTTGATAGTTCAAACTGTAAACCCGGTTGCTCGTCCCGTTTGAATTGACCAATGTGGTATCAATAAACGGTGCTGCACTCCCGTCCGAGAGTGTCGCTTCGAGTCGCCCGCCCGCCGACCACAATCCGACATAGAGTTTCAAGGTTCTCTGTGTCGTGTCGGCCGGAACCGTAATCTGAAAACCGTTGTTCTGGCCGATCACAAACACCGCCGATGAGGTGTTGGCTGTGGCGACCGGAGAGCCGTCCGTCCAACTGTAATTGGTAATGTTGTTGGTGTAATACTGCACGGTGCCGCCACCGATATTGGTAAAGTTACTGATCTGCGGAGTAACACCGCTTTTCCGGTTAACAGCGGTCGGCGAGTTCAGACCCCAATGAATCCAGTCGCCGGTGCCCTCCGCCGTCAGATCAACCGATGAAGCAGTCTGCGAACTGGAAGCAGACAGAGTGCCGCTGCCGGAGTTGGTATTGACGGTGACGGTCAGATCATCAAAGGCCGAAAGAGCACTGTCATCGGCGGTCAGACGCAGGACATAAGAGCCGTTGGTGCTGAAAGAAGCGGTCGTGTTCAGCGAGTTGGCATTGCCGAAAGTAACGGTGCCGGGGCCGCTGACCTTGCTCCAGGTGGTGGTCAGAGAAGCGGGCGGATTCGGCAAGCCGTCATCGGTCGCCGTCCCGCTTAAATTAGCTGATGCCGGCAAAGTAATTGACTGATCGGCTCCCGCATTGACCGTCGGCGGTTGATTCGTCGGCGGTGTGAAGTCGGATAAACTGGCGGCTTGAAGCGTGATATTCCCCAACGCATTTGTATTACTGTCTATGATCCACCTGATGGTCAAGGTCTGTCCGGCGGAAGCGGCTTGATAATTCAAGGTATAAACGCCATTTTGAACTCCGCTTGAAAGTAGCGAAGTGTCAATAAAAGGCGAAGCACTGCCGTCGGAAAGTGTCGCTTCGAGTTTGCCGCCGGCTGCCCAGAGACCGACATAGAGTTTCAAAGTCCGTTGAGTCGTATCGGCTGGAAGCGTCAGTTGGAATCCGTTATCTATTCCGTAAACATAGATACCTGTTGTCGAGCCTGAAACCGCCGCATTCGGTGTTCCGTCCGTCCAACTGTAGGAATTCGGGTTATTTGTATATCTGATCGGGGCAATCGAGCCGATCTGCGTGAAATTACTGATCTGCTGGGTAACACCGTTTTTGCGGTTAACATCGGTTGGAGACGTTAAACCCCAATGCACCCAGTCCGATGTGCCTTCCGTCGTTAAATTTATGTTTGCCGGAGGTTGGGCTTGATTTCCCGTAAGCAGTCCGCCGCCGTTGTTTGTATTGACGATAACGGTCAATTCATCAAAAGCGTTCAGAGCACTGTCGTCGGCGGTCAGACGCAGAATGTAAATTCCGGCGGTCGTAAATGATGCGGTCGTGTTCAGCGAGTTCGGATCACCGAAAGTAACGGTGCCGGGACCGCTGACCTTGCTCCAGGTGGTCGTCAGAGAAGCGGGCGGATTCGGCAGACCGTCATCGGTCGCCGTCCCGCTTAAATTGGCTGACGCCGGAAGCGTGATGGTTTGATCTGCTCCGGCATTGACCGTCGGCGGTTGATTGGTTACGCCGCCGCCGTCCTGCGTGACCGTAAAGATATGTCCGCCGATATTCATCGTGCCGGTTCTTTGGCCGCCCGCGGAATTATCGGAAACGCTGTAGTTTACAACGTCGTTTCCGCTACCGCTGCCGGCGGAAGTGATCGTTATCCAGCTGTCATTACTGAACGCTTCCCAGGTTCCGCCCGTGGAAGTTATATTAACTGTGCCGTTTCCGCCGCTGATGCCGAAATTCTGCGAAGTCGGTGAGATCGAATGCGAAATTTCCGTGCTGGCGGAAGTGTAGGTCGTACCGCACGAGAGAGGCTCGGTTGCCACGTCCGCAAAATCAACAGCGATCGATTGGCCGAAAATATCCGGCGACGATTGCAGTTGAAAATGAACGTGGTCGCCGCAGCCGTTAAATGTTCCGCTGGTCGAACCCGTATGTCCCTGTCTTCCGATATAAAGCCCCTGATCGACCGTTGTTCCGACGGCGACCTGCGGGGAATTCGTTTCCATATGGGCGTATTTGCTGTAGGAGCCGTCGGCGTGCTGAATGATGACGACATTTCCCAGAAATGTTCCCGGACAGCCGTTCGGATCGTAATCGGGGCAGGAACTCGTATCAATCGTGTTGCAGGTCATCGAAGAGGTATTAAATACGACAAGACCGCCGGCCGACGCCAGAACATGGTCGCTGACGATCTGGCTTTGAAAATCGTAGGCGTATTCCAGAGCACCCGTGTGAGCCGTGATCCCGCAGTTTCCGGGCGGATTATATCCGGTGCCGCCCTGGATCATCACGGAAGTTTTGACGGGTAAATTGTAATTGACGACCGTCGTCCCGAGATTTGTCGTTTTTCCTTGCCAGTCGGCAAAGTTTAAGTTTGTTCCGTCGGCTAAAAATTCTTTATAGACGATGCCGGTTCGGAGGACTTTGACGAGCTGACCTTCACCGAGTTTGACGATATTTCCGGTTGATCTTTCGCGGACAAATATAGGAGCGATGCCCAGAAGATTTTGCCCGGAGACCTCATAATTTCCGTCAGCCTCGAAGACTCGGAACGCATAATCTGCCTCCCGTGCGTCTTCCGAATTCAAAAGACCGGAAGTTTGATCCAAAACGGGAAAACCGGCCGGAAATTTTGTTTGTAAATAATCGTTTGAGGAAATTACGGGATTGAGTGAAATGTATCTGTTTTTCAAAATCAGACTTCCGCTCTGCGGAGCGGATTCGGAGTAAATAATTCCTTCCTTTTTCAAAACGGGTTCGGGAATGTATGTTTCAAAATAATGAATGCCGGTGCCGTCGCGATTCCATTCGATCGTTTCGGCAAAGACTCTGTCCGAAACCAAAACCTCGCTTTGGCCGGAATCAAGGTCGGCAACGCCGAGACCGAAATCTTCCTTTCCGGCAAATGTGTAAGCGATCAGATTATCATCAACGGGCGAAACGGCCGCCGCAATGATCAGTTTGGACGTAACCTTTATGTTTTCTCCGGTCTTTAGGTTTTCCAAAAACAGTTCACCCGACGGAACACCGTTCTTTAACGGCGTATAGAGCAGTTTTTGACCGTCGGAAGTAAGCCCGAAAGCTTTAAAGACCGGTCGGGACGTTTTCAGCGGAACGGTTCTGACTCCGATACCCAGTTCATTTGCCCTGACTATGAATGCTTCGCCGTTAACGGCACTGACGAACGGCTTTTCCTGCCGGGATTCGGGCAGGAAGGTGAAGTTTTTTGAGTGTGTGACGAGCCGTCTGGCCGGTTTTTCTTCGATGGTCAAATTCGTCTGACCGCCGGCCGGAATTAATAAAATGAGAGTGATCAACAAGATCAAACCGGTTCTTATTTTGCACCGTTGATTTGTGAAATTTATCGGGCTGGTGAACAATGACATAGTCAATTCCTCATTATTTTTTTGCATTTTTGTTTTGATAAAGCTTATTTAGTTGAGAGGGTTTTTTTAATTTTTTGCGTAGATTCAAATGTTCTTTACGCAAATCAAGTATCTGCCGCATCGGCATACTTCGCCGAAGATTTATATAAACGCTCTCAGCTCCTTTTTTTAACTAATTTTCATTTAAAATATCGTTTGCACTTACCGGACCCCGTAAAACTTCATACTTGCCGTTTGCCAGCGTCGGGCCGTTAACTATCCAAACCGGTCGGTCGGCGTAATTTTGCACAAGTTTTCGGCGAATTTCGGGATTTTGATCCCACGCATAAATAGGAGCATTACCCTGAAAATTGATCGGGTTATAGATCCAGGCCGATTGATAATCGGGATGCTCTTCGCCGCGGATGAGCACCAGACTTCTCCCGAAATCGTGCTTTTCCGCCAGCTCCACAATGCCCGGCTGCATTTCCAGATAGCGGTAGTATTTATCGAGCGAACGCCAGGGAAAATAATTTAATAAACTCATTCCGCAAAGGATTAAAACGGCTAAGACCACTTTCGGATTCAATTTGGATTTTTCATCTGTTCTCTGGCTGAACCATTCAATGCCTCTGACCGTCAGAGCGATAAGCGGAATGATGCACAAAAACCAGTATCTTGCTCCGATATCGGGACCGCCGCTATACCAATACAAACTGAAACAGCCGACAGTAAAGACGATCGCAACGATTGCCCACAGGTCTTTTTTCCGTAAACCGCCGGCCAGAACAAAACCGCCGGCTAAAAATATCGAACCCGTTGCCCAGCCGAACAGGTCTATATTTACTGAAAATGTGTTCAAGGCAGAATTTATGACGGCTTCGAGCGGCGAATGTCCGGGAAAAGCATCAAAGTCCCAATCCAATCCGCGATTGGCTCCAAATCCCAACGCCATCACGTCCTTCCAGAAATATTTCGTGTAATAGGCGTCCATCGGCAGAAGCGTCGCACTGCCCGTGACGGCTTTGTTGTATGGCAGAACCAGAGCGGCTGTCATAACGGTTCCGGCGACAAGGCTTACGGACGTTAAAAGCCGTTTCGTCCAGTTTTCAAACTTAAACAGAGTCCAGACGCCGAGCAGGACGGCAACGATCAAACCGTCGAGCGGACGGATCAGGCTGACCACACCGACTGCCAGACCGGCACCGAAAGCGAAAAGAATCTTTTCGGTTCGAAAGGTACGCAAAAGCAAAACGGCCGCCGTCAATGCACAGGTAAGCGTGAAAATATGGCTCATAAAACTCATCGCCATAAATATAAACCAGGGCGAACAGCCCAAAAGCAGAACTCCGATTCTTGCAAAGCGTCGGGAATAGATCTCCTGAAAAAACAGATACGCCAATAAAATACAGGCTCCGGCGAGCAGAGGATTGACCAGCCAGCCGGCACCGAATTTCAAGCCCGCGGCCAGAACGGCCGGATAAGCGGGCGAGAAAATCCCATACCAGTTTGCATCCTTGTATGGAACCATATACATCTTGAAGGCTTCCGGGACTATCGGAGCTTTGGCCGTCAATTGTCCGGCCGCCATATTTTTGGCTTGAAAAAGATACTGCGTTTCATCCGGCACGTGCGGATGGGCTTCATAGACGAAATAACTGAGCATTCCGGCAACTGCTACAACCCACAAAGCCGCAACCATCGCGAATTTATCAATCTGCGGTTTTGCCTTTTGAGCCGATTCGCCAAATATATTTTCAAATTTTTCTTTCAGACGACCGAGCAAATCATCCGGTACGGCCCGAACCGCCAGAACGATATTTGCCAGGCTTGTCAACTGAACCAGAAAGGCGATAACAAGACTTGTCAGATAAATCGGAACTTCCCGCGTTACGGCCGCACCCGCAAAGAACATAAGAAGTGCGATCAAAACCAGTTGCCAAAGTGAGAAGTTTTTAGCGAGCCATTCTTTTATGGCCGGAAGACGTTTGCTGATCGCAAATGCGACCAAAACGAACTGGCCGGCAAACAAGAGAACGGCGATAAAATGACCGTTCAGCAGTTCCGGCCAGGGACGGTAATGCTGGAAATGGATCAAACGTCCGGCATTGATCATCTGCAGAGCCGCCGCTTGTCCGATCAGAGCGAGGGCCGTCCAGAAAGCAAAGTTTTGCCACCTGGTTCTGATCAGAAAGCCAAGCCAGATCAGACCGACAGCTATCGCCAGAGGCAGACAGAACCCGGCATTTAGGAATGCCTGATCGGAAGTCCAAAACCGCTCGTTAAAAATTGCCCAGACAAACAAACCGATTCCCGCCAGCGAAAACAAAATATTAATGGGATGAAAAACGCTTTTATCCTCTGCACCGGCGGACTTTTCCATTGAGGCCGCGGCGTCTTCGGCTTGCGTTAGGTAATTGTTCGAATCCGTTTTCATTTCTGGCGGGTTTCGGTGTTTTTGGCAAAAACCGTTATGACTCCGGGCGACGGAATTTTGGCGGTTAATGTTTCGTTTTTCTTCAAGACGATATCCGGCAAATTAATATCGGTTTCTTCATTTGTCGTGTAACTTGCTCCGTAGACTGCGGGGAGAAGTCCCTGAACGGAAATCGTTCCCGGTACTTCCGCTTTCACAACCAGCACGTATTTGCCGTCCGCGTTGATAAACGCCGCCGGATCGAAATTTGGGTTTGATGATCTCGCTTCGATCATCTGTGCATTTCGCCGGATGTAGCGGAAATACTGCCGCAGAAATTTCGTCCGCTTTCCCAGAGTGACGACCGGATCGTTCGCATTTTTATCGTCAATCATGTAATACTGGGCTCCGTTATCGGGCTGATCCGGAAAACCCAGAGTAAACTGCTGCCACGAAGAATTCCGGCCTACTTTCAAGTCCTGATGGAGAGTCGCCTGATCGGCTCCGATCCATTCGAGCATGGCGGTTTGTTTGCCGTATTTTTCGCCGCGGTCGGCGATCCGCTGTAAGACTTCATCCGAAGCACAGCAGTAGCGGTGATAAGAAAACTCCGAAATATATTTCATCGCTCCCGCAACTTTGGCGATCTCGTCAATATAGATCGGAGCATTCGCGGCATTGGTCGTGCTCGGAACGATAAATGCCGGTTTGAAATCGTTTGCTTCCAGTTTTTTGGCCGTGGCGACAAGGGCCTTGCCGATGTCGGTTCCCGTCCAGCCGGTGTTATTATCAGGTTCTAAAATTACCTCGACGGCATCCGGGACGAGTCCGTATTTGTTTTTGATATGCTGATAGGCGGCCAGTATCAACTCGGCATATTCATCCGGATTTTTGCTATGCTCGATATTCGAAGAATCCTGATCGTCGCCGAAATCAACAAAGTTCAGGTTCAGATACAAAGTTTCGCCGCGTTCTTCGAGCAATTTTTTTACCGGCAGAACCACCTTTTCAATCGTCGAGTCCACCTCGGAAAACTGAAAACCGTCAGGGTTGATAATCGCCGGATCATCGTTGTCATTGATAACTTCGTATCTTTTCGCGTTGTAATCCTGTTCCGTTATTTTCCCGGCCTGCCATTGCGTGAAATAATCCGTCGGGTTTTCCGCTCCGCTTCTGATCTCCAGACGAAGCCGGTTGATGCCCAGATCGTTGACCGCCGCTTTAAATAATTGATCTTTGTATTTTCCGAACGCTTTTGAATAATGTTCGCCGGCCTGAGCGGTCGCTTCCCATCCGTTGATCGTCTGAAATTTGCGTTGCGGGTTCAGCTTTATGGTCGCGTCCTGCGGTGCCGCTTCACCGCAATGGATAGCGAAGATGAGGATCGCTGTAATAAATATACTGAAAAAGGATTTCGTCATTAAAAGTTTTCCGCTTTAATCTTCGACCACGTGTTTGGCAAATTCTTCGCGGTAATTTTCCCAACGCCTTTTATCAAATTCGCCCGTATCGTTTAAGCATGCGACCGCCCCGTAAGCCATCGCCAGAGCGTGGTGCGTGTTGTCGTGAGCGAACAAACCCTGCCGCCCGAAGGTCAGAACATTTTCTAAACCGCTTGCCCATTCGTCCTGAATCTCGAAATGTTTTTCGTAACCTTCCTGATAGATCGGATAGGCGAAGGGAAGACGTTTAGTTTCAACCTGCAGGATTTTCGACTCGACCGGCAGATCGCACTTTGCGAGCGATTCGCAAACGATTTCCGCCAGCTCCTCATCCGACGCGTTCCAGACCTCATCGCCGACCGAACACGGCAGTTCTCCGCACAGAACGGTTTTGTTTTTCGGCTCGGGGCTCGCACTGTAGTTTTTCGGTTCGGACAGCCGCGTCAGTTTTATTTCCGCTTCGGGAAAATAATGGGCGTCAAATTCCGTCCATTGCGGCTCTTCCAAAACCAGATAGATCAGAACCATCGCCCGGTAAGAGATGTTTTTGCTCGCTTCGATAACTTCCGCCGGCGATGGATCGGTGATTTTAGCCAGAACCGTCAGCGGTATGGTTGACCAGATATAATCGGCTTCAATGGTTTCCAGATTGCCTTTGTTTTCAAACGTGATCCGTTGTTTTTCGCCTAATTCAATTTTTTTAACGGGACTATTGAACTTTATATCCGCACCCAATTCTTCGGCTTTAGCAGCAATCGCCCGGCTGATCTGGCCGAAGCCGTTCCGGGGATAGAAAAACTTACCCGCACCGGGCGTTTTAAAACCCGGAACGATGGAGAGAACTTTTTTAACCATTTTGCCAAGACTTCCGGCGGAAACTCTTCGATGAGCCTGAATGGCCGAAAGTTCTTCCGGTTCTAATCCCCAGATTTTTTTGGCATACGGGAAATAAAAATCCCGGCAGATCGTCGCACCCAGACCTTTTTCGAGAACGCTCGTGAATGTTTCCTGATGTCCGTTTCCGTTTTCCTTTTTCGGAATGAATTTCTTTAATGCGTCCGTGGCGACTCCGGCACTAAATGAAACGGGAAGTTTTAAAGCCAGATCCTGCGGCTTTAAGGGAAAATGAATCCATTTCCCCTGCAGACGAATCCGTCCGTGCCGCGGTCTTTCAAGGAGATCGCCGCCGAGGAGTTCCTGTAAGTCCGCCATAATTTCAGGATCGGTCGCCGGATGCAGACGATGACTGCCGTAATCAACCGATAAACCTGCCAATTCAAAACTTCCGGCATTTCCGCCGACCGTGGCCTGTTGTTCGAAAACGGTGACATCGGCTTTTTTCTGTCTGGCGAGCTGCCACGCCGCACCGAGTCCCGCCGGGCCGGCTCCTAAGATCGCTATGTGAGTTTTTTGTTTCATAAAACTATATGACAAACGGAATAAAACGTTTCGTTCTCGTGCAATAGGCGTCATAACCCGACAGTTCCTTGACGAGCATCTGTTCTTCTTTCATCGCTTTCAGCATCACGACGGGAGCCAGAAGCAAGATGCCGAGAACGAGCCACGAATTGAGAGCCAGTTCGAGTCCTAAAAGCAAAAGCAGATCGCCCGTGTAGATCGGATGACGGATAAACCCGTAGATTCCTCTGGCGACGACCTCTTGTTTTTCCAAAACCTGTCCGGTTTCGATATTCGCCCAATTGTCGCCGAGCTGAAAACGGGCGGCGATCGCCGTCAGTAAACCGAGCGTGTAAATTGCCGTTCCGACCACTCGAAGGGCAAACGGTTCCGCCATGATCGGCAGAACGTCAAACGGCAAAAGCGTCTGGACAATAATGCCGAGAAGGATCGAGATCTTGACGGCTTTGACGGCAAGCAAGGTCATTGATTGATTCTCGACCGGTTTTTCATCCGCTTTTTTCCGCAGAACTTCCCAGATGACCTTGTGTATGACCAGACCGGCGACGAGGTATATCTTTAAAAACAACATAAATAAATTTCAGATAATTCTAACTTTGCGTTCCCGTGTAAACTTTGAATTCCTTTTGGACGGTTTCGTCCGGGATCTCATATTCCTTGGGACTTACGCCCATCGCCGAATATTGATTGAACCGGCCGAGCCGCATCGCCACCGCATCGCCGAGCATTCCGACCAGCACCATCATCAAGGCACTGACAAAGGCGAAGATCGCCGACGCGGAGATGTTCGGGTCATACGTCAGATCAATGCTCGCTTTGGTGACCCCGTAAATAATACAGATTATGGCGATCGGCAAAAAGACGCGGAGCGGACGAAAGAGCATCGCCACCCGCATAATCAAAACCGCGAAACTGCCCGCATCCCACGGCATAATTTTTGATTTGCCCTGCCGTTTTCGATAATCGATCGGCGTATAGACAACGGCGTATTTATCGCAGAGCATGGCGAGCGTGATCGTCGTCGTAAAGCTGAACTGATCGGAGAGGATGGCAAAATACTGCATCGCCACATCCCGCCGGAAAACCCGCAGACCGCTGTTTAAATCGGGAATTCTCGTGTTTGAAACATAATTGGCCATCACCCGCAAAAACCATTTGGCCGGCCGGCGGGTGAGCGGAATATTGACGTCCGCTCCCGTGCGGGAACCGACGACCATATCGGCGTGTTCGAGTTTGACGAGCATTTCGGGCAAGAATTCCGCCGGATAGGTTCCGTCGGCATCGGTGATGGCGATCACGTCGTTCGAGGCGGCGAGAATGCCGGTTTTGAGCGAGGCTCCGTAACCGCGGTTGCCGCGATGCTGAATGACTCTGACACCGGCGGATTTTGCTTCGCGGGCCGTATTGTCCTTCGAGCCGTCATCAACGACGATGATCTCGGCTTCGATGTCCGTTTCGGCAAACATCTCCTGCAATTCCACAATGCCTTCACGTACGGAGGCTTCTTCATTGAATGCCGGAATCACGACGCTGACGTTTTTGATCTTGCGGTCGTTTGATTGATCCGAAAGATTTCCGCCGTTGTTTGTCTTACCTTTTTTGCCAAAGGGCAGTGTTTTTGCTTTGGCTGATTTTTGTATCTGATTCATTTTTTTTCTCTACTGTCTTTCTTTTCTGGCAGACGAAGATTTCGCCGCCGTTTAACGTGCCGGGAAAAACCTGCACGATTTCATAATTTTTTTCGATCGTTTTCCACATTTCGGGATGAAAAGCCTTTATTTCCGGTGATAAAGTGTAGATCAGCCAGAAGTTTTTATTTTCTTTTTCAAATTCATCCAAATCCGCCTTCGTTTCGGCCACCGACCAGTCCGGGGCAAAGTATCTTCCGTACATCATTCCCGCGATGCTGACGGCAACGACCTTTTCATCTTTTGATCTCTGGCTTTCAACAAACGATCTGGCCCCCGTAAAGTTTTGTTTCGGCAATGCATAATTTCGCGGAACGGTAATGATCGAGGCGGCGATCATCAAAAGTCCGAGGGCGAGGCCGGCGTAAGACTCGATAAATCTTTTTCTTTTGAGGACACCGATGTAACTTGAAATAAACTTCGGCAATTCCAACGCACCGTGAATGACGATCAGAAGCCCGAAGCCCATCGCAAAGAAAAAGAAACGCGGGAACAGATTATGGCCGAGAACAAGCATCAGCGAACCCGCAAAGACCGGCGGCAAAACCATCAGAACGGCCGCCCGCCGGTTTCTTTGAAACAAACTCAGCCAGCCGAACGCGACGAATGCACCGCCGAGCAAAACGACGGCAATTCCCGCAAAACCGATACTCAGATTCTGCAAAGTCTCCGTCAGAACCCAGAGCGGATTTGTCCAGAGCGAATTTTTTGATTCTTCGTGCAAGCCGACCCGCAAAAATTCCGGCAGGGCGAGGGCGTAAAGTTGTGCCGTGATGGTGACGCTTAAAAGCCAGGCGACGAACGGCCTGACTCCTGCCCGGCGTTCCGGCGAAATAAATCTGCTGACACTGCTTTCGTCGTTTCCGAATTTCGGATACAAAACGAAAAACAGATAAACAAGCCCGTGCGTGGCGACGACAAAAGCCATCGTCATATGAATCCAGGTTCCGAGAATTATGGCCGCCGAATAGCCAAACCACCAACGCCACTGGTTTCTTTCGAGTGCTTCAAACCAAAGCCAGGTGGCGAGCAGTGTGAAAAATAATAAGCCCATATATCCGCGGGCGTTTTGCGAAAACCAGATGTGATGATAGGAAACGGTCATCAGAACGCTTCCGAGAACCGCTTCCCGCCAGCCGAGAATTTTTCTGGCGAACAGGAACATCGCCCAGATGCTTCCGACCCCGAATAAAACCGACGGCAGTCGCAGAGCCCAGGCACTTTCGCCGAACATATCAAAAGCGATGCGTGCCAAAACCGAATAGAACATATGCTGATTTTGGCTCGGAAAACTCGTTAAGATCTGTCCCATCGGCTGACGGACAAAATCAATCAAGGTGAAAACTTCGTCAACCCATAGATCGGTATTCAGGTTCGGAATCCGCAGAGCGATCGCCGCAATGCTCAGGACGCCTAAGAAGATGAGGGAATTTTTTGAAACAAGCGGTTCGGAGTTTCTTCTTAAGATGTTTTTCTCCTTAGAAAATCTTTTGCTGATCTTTTTCCAGAATAGTCCGAGGACGATCAATGCTCCGCCGTGCAAGACCGAAAGTCCGCGAAAGAGCGTCGGTCCCCAGCTCAAATCTTTTGAGTTTTCGCCCAAAAGCAGTCTTGCATAATCGGCATTCGGGAAAATCAGAGCCGAGATGAAGATACCTGCACCGATCAAAATAATGACCAAACTTATGATTTTTTCTCTGTTAGACATTTGAAAATTCGTTTTCTATTTCGTCGGAACGTTTCGCCCCGATGCTCCACAAAGCCCAGATCATCACGCCGCAGAGCAGAAATAAAGGAATTACCGAAGCATTTTGAACAAATCCCATTCGTTCAAGCGTCGTCAGCCAGGGCAATCGGAAACCTTCAAGAGTTATACTTTTAATCGCTTCAAAAATCCCGAAGCCCTGCTCGACGTCCCTGTACATAACGAGACACCAAGACCAGTAAGTGGCGAGCAGACCGATCAAAACCGCCAAGGTCTTCGGAAGTTTCAGCAAAACATTGGCCGCGAGCAAAAACAAAAACGGAATGACCGGAACGATGTGCCGGACGCCCGTATTAAACTGCATCCGCCCGTATTGATTGGCCGAGCAGAATATAAAGAACAAACCCGCCAAAGCGAGAATGAAGATAAGTTCGCGTTTTTCTAAAATCCGGTTTTCCTTTTTAAGCCAAAACGGAACGGCGAAGACCAGAAGCAGAATCGGTGCGGATGTAAACAGACCGTACCGCATCGAAAAGGCCGTCTGGATCAAAAGGTCAAAGCTCGGCCAGGAAAATCCGCGATAACCGAGTTCGGTAAAATTCGCCGCCGGCATATAACTTTGAGCCGGCAGGATCGGATTTCCGAAACTCGACCATTGATAGGCCATCAAAATCAACGCACAGATCGCAACGCCTGCTCCGAATCTGATTAAATCGGAAGCCTCGCGTCTGTGTTCGGCAAAAGAAAACCATTTCCAGACAGCGTAACCGCTCAGAGCGAGAACCGCGACCAGACCGCTGTAATCCAGCACGACCGTCCAGCCCGCACAGAGTCCGGCTAAAAAGTAGAAAGGTTTTTTCGGGTCTTCTGCCGAATTCCAGGGCCGCCACAGCAGAACGAACGCAAAAAATGCAAAATGAGCCAGCAGGATATTTTGATTAAGCTGGGCCGTCCGGTAAAAAACGGGCGTGGCAAAAGCAAACAGCAAAGCCAAAAGAACCGATGCCCGTGTGTTTTTCGTCAAGGCTAAAAGCACGAAAAACATCAGCACAACGCTCAACGCCGAGACCGGAGCCATGACGAACGCCTGCATCAAACCGGCGGCCAGACCGAATTTGACGTCGAAACCTTTTTCGCGGGCGTTTTTGTAAAACTCGCGGGCCATCGGATAGATCGAGTCATAATTTGCTTCATCCGCCGTCGGATTTTCAGCCCTCGATCTCTGCACCCGTTCGATTATTCTGTCCGTTACGGGCCGTGCAAGCACATACGGAATCGCTCCCATCATCGAAGCTCCCGGATTGTTGTTGATAAATGTTCCGCGTCCTTCGAGCGTAAAAATATCGGGGTGAATTCCTTGATATTCCGAAACGTCAAAGCTTAATCTGTCGCCGAGACTCAGTGCCGGATAAATTTCGCGGACGGTATTGGTCGCAAAATGAAGCGTAAAGATCAACCAGCAGGTTAAAGACAATCTGACGGCAATTCCTGTTTTGGAAAATCTCCAGCCGGAAATCTGCGGACGGGAATTCGTCTTTAGTTCTGCAAAATCGTTCAGATCTTTTTCTCCGGAGGAATCGGTTGTGTTGCCATTCGATCTGATTTTGTTTTCCAAAGTTTTGCTCGGATTCATCTTGCCGCTTGTGTTAAATTTTCCAGATGATTTTTTTTCGACACCAAAGCATCGGTATTAAAAAGCAGACGTTTTGAAACAAACGCCGCCGCGATGAGGGCGATGATCTCAGCCAGGCATAAGGCGGCGGCGGCTCCGCTGATTCCCGCTTGCAGATAGCCAAACGGAATAAAAAGCACGGCGATCGCCGAACTTAGAGCGGAGATATACATTTCTTTGTTTTGAAATCCCGCCGCGATCAGACCGAAGCGGAAATGTCCGCTGATCGCCGCCGCGATGCAGGCACCCGCCAACCATTGCAGGGCGATGCTTCCCTGCAAGAATTCCTGTCCGTAAGCGAACGTCATCACATAGGGCGAGAGAAAGATCCAGACCGCCCCGCCCGCGACGCTTAAAAGCAAAACTATCCGCATCGAATTTTTGACAAGTTTTGAAAAACTTCCGTCGTTTTTCTTCCAGCCCCGCGAAAGCGACGGCAGAAGATTGGCAAAATAAAGCCAGACGAACGTGTGCAGAGCGATATAAATCCGCATCGCTCCGGCAAAATATCCCGTATCTTCGGCGGTCGCGACCAGGCCGATGATAAATGTCGCCCCGAACATTTTGACCACCCAGAACATCTGGCTTAAACCGATCGGCAGACCTTCGCGAAATAATTTTGACGAAAGCCTTGGTTTCAAATTTATCCGCGAAACAAATCGGCTTCGATAGACCCAGAGACTGAACAAAGCGACGCAGGAAACGGCCGTGACTTCGGCGACGCCGACCAGATAGAGGTCTTCCGGTTGTCTGACAAACAGAAAAATGATGCCGACAAAAACGCTCTGTCTGATGATCTGGGCGACGGCGACCAGATTCATCCGGTCGTGTCCCTGAAAAACCCACATCAATAAAAGCGGAAGCATCCAGAGACTCAGACCGTAGATCAGCAGAAGATTGCGGAGAACCGAATCGTTTACGAACTTCAAAGCAAAAAATGCGAGTATCAGGTAGCTGATGGCGGCAAACAGAAATCGAGCCGTGACGATTTCC
>JBGTRS010000004.1:0-20616 GCA_041940665.1 Pyrinomonadaceae bacterium
ACGTTTTCAACCAGAGTCGCCGCCGCACTTCCGCGTAGGGTGATCGAAAGCGGCGAAGCTTTTGCACCGCTTCCAGCCGTATTCATTTTCCAAATCTTGAAATCTCTTTCAAAAACTATCTCCTTGCCGTCGCTGGAGATGTTTGCCCAGAGAACCCGGCCGGTTTTAAAATCGGTCAATTGTTTTTCATTGCCGCCGCTGTTTAAATCTTTTGAGTAGATGTTGGATGTTCCGTTGCGGTCGGAAACATAAAAGATTTTCGAGCCGTCCGCGTTCCACATCGTCCAATGCTGTTTCGCACCGCGTGGCGAGATTTGCCGGTAAGTTTCGCCCGTTTTAACCCAAAGTTCCGTCTCGTCTATGTGACTGCGGCCGTTTCGCCACCATTGTCCGTGTGAGATGCCTCTGGCGGAAAACGCCAGCGATCTGCCGTCGGGCGAAGGAGCCGAGAAAAATTCATTCGTGTAGCGGTCATGGCTGACGGGCATCGGTGTGCCGCCCGAAGCCCGAACACGGAAAATATCGTTCATTCCGAAAATGTCCTGACTTATCGAGTAAAAATAAAGCCACTCGCCGTCCTTTGACCAGGCATCGAGATTGTCGGAGGTATCGTTAAATGTGACGCGGCGGAGATTATTCGTCGCAAAATCCAAAACATATATGTCCGTGTTGCCGGAACGGTTCGACATAAACGCCAGTTTCTTCCCGTCGGGCGAAAAGAGCGGCCGGCTTTCGGTCGCTTCGTGCGAAACAAGCAGTTGAGCCGTTCCGCCCGACGCGGAAACCGTCCAGATGTCGCCGCCCGAAACAAAGGCGATCTCGCTGTTATTGGGCGAAATGGAAGGTTCGGTCAAGTATGGAACAGCAGCAGATGTTTGGGAAAGAGTGTGTATTGTAAAAACAAAAATACAAAACAGGACGACGCAGATTTTTCTAAACGGCATATTATTTTTCCTTCGGATTTTCCTTGAATTTATTGAAAATATATATACATCGAAACACCCAAATTTGTTTCAAGGCGTTGACGAAATTAGATTGAAAAATTTGTTTGAATGCGTGAATTGCATTTAACCTTTTGTAAAGTTACGATTAAATAAAGAAAACTTTATTATAAGAGGTATAAAATTATTATGAAAATGCCGGGTGGTTTTGATCTGAATGCGATGATGCAACAAGCCCAACAGATGCAGGAGCAGATGGGGCGGGAAATGAAGGAAATGACCGTCGACGCTTCCGCCGGAGGCGGTGCCGTGGCGGTAAAAATGCGCGGAGACTTTGAAGTTCTGGAACTCACTATTTCCGATGATCTCGTCAAAGACGGCGACACGGAAA
This sequence comes from Pyrinomonadaceae bacterium, assembly GCA_041940665.1. Classification (GTDB taxonomy): domain Bacteria; phylum Acidobacteriota; class Blastocatellia; order Pyrinomonadales; family Pyrinomonadaceae; genus Aridibacter. The sequence goes on from JBGTRS010000004.1 coordinate 1,333, forward strand.
TGATTCAGGATTTGACGGTCGCCGCTCTTAACGAAGCCCGCCGCAAGGTCGAAGAATCCTTAAAAGGAAAACTCGGCGGAATGCTTCCTCCGGGAATGGGATTTTAATATAAGTGATAAGTGATAAGTAATAGGTGATAAGTAAGAATCTTTTCTTGCCACCTATCACTTATCACCTATCACCTATCACCTAATCTATGCTCGAATACTCAGAACCCGTCGCCAAACTGATTGACGAATTCAAACGCCTGCCCGGAATCGGAAATAAATCCGCTCAAAGGCTGGCGTTTCATGTTCTTCGTCTCCCTGAAGAAAAGGTCGAAAACTTTATCGAGGCTCTGCGGGAAGTCAAGGAAAAGATCGTCTTTTGTTCGGTTTGCAATAATCTGACGGATGTTGACCCGTGTATGTATTGCGGTTCGACGACGCGGGACCGTTCGCAGATTTGCGTCGTCGAAGAACCGTATAATCTGGTCGCGATCGAAAAAACCCGTTCCTATAAAGGTCTTTATCACATCCTGCACGGCTCGCTTTCGCCGATCCGCGGCATCGGCCCCGATGAGCTGATGATCGCCAATCTCTTTCCGCGTCTTTCGCCTGAAAATAATGACGATACGGAAGTCAAAGAGGTTATCATCGCCACCAACCCGACGACCGAGGGCGAAGCGACGGCCAATTATATCGCCCGTCTTCTAAAACCGCTCGGCGTCCGCACAACCAGAATTGCGATGGGTATGCCCGTCGGTTCCGATCTCGAATTCGTGGACGAAGTGACGATGGACAAGGCACTTGCCAACAGGCACGAAATCTAAGTGATAGCTGATAAGTGATAGGTGAAAGAAATTTCACTTATCAGCTATCACTTATTACATATCACTTATGAACAATGAGATAAAAACAATCCGCCTCGGTGATATGGTTTTCAATCGGCGGGGCGGTTTTGTCCGGCAAACTATTCACGTGGTGGTGAGCCTTGCCCTCCGGCTTTTTTTTCGGCGGATCGAAGCGGTCAATGCTTCCGCCGTGCCTTACAAAGATGCTCTGATTTTCGTTTCAAATCATCCGAATGGTCTCATTGATCCGGCCCTCGTTTTTGTCGCCCTGCCGCGAAAAGTTTCTTTCCTCGCTAAATCCACGCTCTTTAAAACGCCGGTTCTTTCCTACATCATCAGGGAAATGGAGGCTCTGCCCGTCTATCGGCGGATTGACGGCTCGGATGTTTCGCAGAATAAAATGACCTTTGAAGCCTCGCACGAACTCTTGCAAAAAGGCGGAGCAATCGCCCTTTTTCCCGAAGGCATCTCGCATAATTCGCCGAAACTGCTGCCGATCAAAACAGGGGCGGCACGCATCGCTCTCGGGGCGATTTCGGGTTATACGGGCGAGGAGAAAATTGACTTAAAAGTAGTTCCCGTCGGACTTTTTTATACGAACAAAACGACCTTTCGAAGCGAAGCTCTCCTGCATTTCGGCGAACCGTTCAGGGTCGAACCCGTCGAACTCGACGAAGACGGCGATGTTCCGCGTGACGCGGTCAAAGATCTGACCGAACGGATCGAGAACGCCCTGCGGGAAGTTACCGTCAACGCCGAAACGGATGCCCAGATCGAAACCGCCAACGAGGCCGCCAATCTTTTTTTGTCGGTGTCGGAAACCTTCGACCTCGAAGAATCGCTCGCCGCCCAATCGGAATTTATCAAGAATTATCTGGCAAATGATGAGGAGGAAGAAAAAAGTCTGGAGGTCGGGGAAATTACCAAACGGGTTTCCGAATACAAAAAAAAACTGCGGAAACTCGGACTCGAACCCGAAAATCTTTCGCTTTCAGGTCAGCCCTTCTGGTATGTCTTTCAGCATTTTCTCGTCCGCGTCTGGCTTCTGCTGGTGTTTTTGCCGTTTGCCTTTATCGGCACCGTGCTCCATTTTCCCGCTTATCAGGTCAGCAAATTTCTCGCTTCCCGCTATACGCATCACGGTGTTGACGACATCATCTCAACCGTCAAGATTCTTTCGGGAATCGTTTTTATGCCAGCCACCTGGCTGATCTTAGCCGCTGTTCTTTATTTTTACTGGGGTTGGAAAGTTGCCCTGATCTCGATTCCGATCGCGTTCTTTTGCGGATATGTCGCCCTGCGTTCGTGGGAAGAGATCACGAGTCTGCGGAAATGGTTCCGGACGGTTTGGGTTTTTTATACAAAACGCGATCTTTTTCTGGAATTACTTCTCGAAAGACGGGCACTGCATAAACGGCTGACATTTGAGAAAAATGAGTCCGAACAGACGGATATTTAAAAGATCGTAAAGCCGGAAAGCCTCTTTATGCTTCTTCCAGATAATTGTATTCAAAATTTCCGGCAAACTCGCCCGTTTTTTCGAGCGAAACGATTATGCTTTTGGAAGTCGGCGTGTTGCTTTTGTCGGCTTTGCTATCTATCGGAACGAGCGGATTGGCTTCGGGAAAATATGTGGCAACACAGCCCTGCGGGATCGGGTACGGGACGACAATAAACCGCTTCGCGTAGCGTTCGCCGTCTTCATAATAGCTTGTAATATCAACGACCTGTCCGGATTTGTAATCGCGTTTGCGAATATCTTCGGGGTTCATTAAAAGCACGCGGCGGCTTCCGTGAATTCCGCGGTAGCGGTCGCCGAAGCCATACACTGTAGTGTTAAACTGATCGTGCGAACGGATCGAAGTCAAAAGCAATTTGTCTTCATCGAGTTTAAATGCGGGCAGTGCGTGAAAGATAAAATTCGCCTTGCCGGTTTTGGTCGGAAACTGTTTCTGACGCGGCAGATTCGGGATAAAAAATCCGTTCGGCTGGCGGACGTTGCCGTTATAGTTTTCGTGGCCGGGGACGACCCGCGAGATCGAATCGCGGATGTTGTCGTAATTTTCGACCATCTTGTCCCAATCCACGGTCGTTCTGTCACCGAGAACGGCTTTGGCCATCTGGGCGACGATCCAGGGTTCGCTCCGCAAATGGATCGAAGCGGGTTCGAGCAGACCTTTCGAGCGGATGACGTGAAGCATCGTACTTTCGGTCGTGACGAACTGTTTGCCGCTTTTCTGGCGGTCGATTTCCGAGCGTCCCAGACAGGGAAGTATCAGGGATTTATTGCCGCAGGCGACGGCCGTTCGATTAAGTTTGGTTAAAACCTGAACATTAAGAGTGCATTTTTGAAACGCTTCCGCCGCATATTCGGTGTCGGAAACGGCGGAAAGCAGATTTCCGCCCATGCCGAAATAGACCTTGGCCCGGCCTTCGTGCATCGCCTTGATGCTTTCGACGACATCAAAGCCTTCTTTTTCCGGCACCTGAAAGTTAAATTCCTTTTCGAGATTTTCTTTGAATTGATCGCCGATCTTGTGCCAGATGCCCATCGTGCGGTCGCCCTGCACGTTCGAATGACCGCGGACGGGACATAAGCCTTTGCCGGTATCGCCGATCTGGCCGAGCAGGAGATGAAGATTGACGATGTCCTGAATGATCGCGACGGAATCTTTATGTTGTGTAACGCCCATCGCCCAGCAGGTGATGATCCTTTCGGCCGCGGCGAACATTTCCGCCGCGTTTTCGAGTTCTGTTTTGGAAATACCGCTCGTTCGTTCGATCTCGTCCCACGAAACGGTTTCGAGTCCGGCAAGAAAATCCTCAAGTCCGTGCGTATGTTCTTCGATAAATTCCCGGTCAAAGATCTCGCCCGGATTCTGCCGTTCGCGTTCTAAAAGCGATTTCATAATGCCTTTTAAAACAGCCATATCGCCGCCGATCTTGACGGGGAGATGGAGGTCGGCAAACTGTGTCGGCACATTGCCCAAAAGGGCTACGGGGAAATTCAGCGGATTCGGATAATGCTGGGGATTCGGGTTGACGAAATTCATCAAACCCGCTTCGGGCAGAGGATTGACGGCAATCATTTTTGCACCGTTGCGTTTGGCGTCCTGCAAAGATGACATCATCCGCGGGGCGTTCGTCCCCGGATTCTGCCCGATGATGACGACGAGATCGGTTTTCTCAAAGTCTTCCAAACGAACGGTCGCTTTGCCGAGACCGATCGATTCGGCGAGGGCGACGGAAGTTGATTCGTGGCACATATTCGAGCAGTCGGGCATATTCTGCGTCCCGAATTGCCGGACGAAAAGCTGATAGAGAAACGCCGTTTCATTTGCCGTTCGGCCCGATGTGTAAAAAACGGCTTCGTCGGGTGAATTAAGAGAGTTTAATTCTCCGGCGATCATCAAAAAGGCGTCTTCCCAGGAGATCGGCTCATAATGAGTTTTGCCTTCGCGGAGAACGAATGGCCGCGTGATCCGCCCTTGCGAATTCAGCCAATAATCGGTTCTGTGTGATAATTCTTCCGCCGAGTATTTGGCAAAAAAATCTTCATCAGCCCGTTCGGTCGTGCCTTCATCGGCCATCGCTTTCGCTCCGTTTTCGCAAAATTCCGCTAAAGTCCGGTGTTCGGGATCAGACCAGGCACAGGAAGAGCAATCAATTCCGCCCTTTTGATTCAGATTTCCCAAAACGGTCGTCCCGTTGACAATTCCCATTTCACTGTAAACATGCTTGACCGTAGCTTTTATCGCCGCTAATCCGGCAGCAATATGCAAAGGTTTGGTGACGGTCAAATCCCGCAAGATTTCCGGCGATTCTTCTTTTAGATTTTCGTTCATAATTCTCAAGGAACGCCAGCATCTATCTTGCTGGCGTTCCGTTTAACTTAACATTCAAGATCAGGATTCGGAAAAGCATCCAGATTATCGGGATCATCTTTTCTCGTCAGACACACAAAATCCTTTTCAACCAAAATTTTCAAGCGGTCATTTTCCAAATCCTTTTCGCTTTCAAGACTTATTTCTTCATCCGTTTCGATCCAATTTTTTGCCAGTGCTTCGGGCAGAGTTACGCAGATTTCATTCCGGCAAAATCCGGCGGTAATTTCGTTTGTCTCCGGCGATGTTTGAAGCGTGTAAATTAAAATCTCATTGTCGGTCAGACCGAATCGGATTTGTTCGGAAACTTTTCCCATTTCACCGAGTTGTTTAACCTCGCTCTGCAAAAGCCGAAGCCGGATCGAATTGCCCCTGATGCGAATTTTCATAATGTAACGCCGTTGTCTCGACGGCTGTCCTGTTCGCGTCCCGCGGACAGATTTTAAGTTTGTCTTCTCAATAATTTAATGTAAATGCGAGTGCGGGACGCACTCACGACAGCCACCGGGACGGATGGCGTTACGATTAAATTATTCTATTTTTCCCCGTATAAATATTAAATCTTTTGTCCCGCACGAAACCGACCATAGTGATGTTGAATTCCCCGGCGAGTTCGACCGCCAGACTCGACGGCGATCCGACGGCGACGATTACAGGGATTCCCGCCATCAGAGCTTTTTGCACGAGTTCAAACGAAATACGGCCGCTCAATAAAAGAATCTTATCATTTAACGGCGTTTCGTTTTTTAAGAACTTGGCACCGATGATTTTATCAAGAGCGTTATGCCGTCCGACATCTTCCCGCAAAATGTCGAGTTTTCCCGCTTGGTCAAAAAGTGCCGAAGCGTGAAGTCCGCCTGTCCGTTCAAAAACGGTCTGTTCTTCGAGCAGTTTTTTCGGCAGATCGTGGACGAGTTCGGATTCGATGACGAAATCGTTATTTTCGAGCCTTTTTGCATTCGTTGATAATGCTTCGATCGAAGTTTTTCCGCAGACTCCGCAACTCGAAGTCGTGTAAAAATGGCGTTCGAGTTTTTTGAAATCAACTTCGACATCCTTTTGTAAATCAACTCTCACCGTGTTTTCAAAACCGGCCTGCCCGAATTTTCCGCAATGTTTAATCTCTTTAATTTGTTCGGCGGATCTGATGATGCCTTCGGTAAAAAGAAACCCGGCGGCGAGTTCAAAATCATCGCCCGGCGTCCGCATCGTGATCGAAATTGCCTGATGTTTGCGAATCTCTTTTTCGACAAAGCCAACGCGGATTTCCAGAGGTTCTTCAACCGCCAGCACGTCTGCTTCGTCAAAATGCTGTGCTTTGAAGATCCTCGAAACCGAAACTTCGGAAAAACCTTTCGCTTCTGCCATAAGTATATTTTAGAAGATTAAACTACGAAAAGCACGAAAAGAAGACGAAAACGAAATGAGATCAAAAAGTTCTTTCGTATAATTTCATATCTTTATCGTAATTTTCGTGGTTTGTTTTTCTAGCTTTTGGAAAGTTTATAAATCATTTCCGTTGAAGAATGATCTTTCGGGTCGCCGACGATCTTGACCTGGCCGCCGTATTCTCGAACGATCTCTCGTTCGGGAACGGTTTCGGTCGTGTAGTCTGTTCCCTTGGCGTGAAAATCGGGACGAATCGCCCGGATCAGTTCCTCGACGGTCGGCTCGGGAAAGATCGTCACGAAATCAACGAATTTCAAGGCGGAAACAATTTCGGCCCGTTCGTTTTCGGGTGTAAACGGGCGGTTTTCGCCTTTTAAGATTCTGACCTGTTCATCGGAATTGATGCCGACGATGAGACAATCGCCGAGTTCTTTGGCACCTGAGAGATAGCGTATGTGGCCGACGTGAAAAAGATCGAAACAGCCGTTGGCGAGGACGATCGTTTTGCGGTTGCGGCGTTCGATGGCGACTCTGGCGACAAGCCGGTTGCGTTCGAGAACGGGTGCGAAATTATTCATAAAATTTATTGTGTTTTGGTCTTAAAATCTTCCGCTGAATTTGTTTCCAGAGAATTTATCAGTTCCGATGAACTGACCGTGGCCGTTCCTTTTTTCATGACGACAATGCCGCCCGCGTGATTGGCCAGTTTGGCCGAATCGAGAAAACTTAAACCGCTCGCCAAACCGAGGGCGTATGTTGCGATGACCGTATCGCCCGCTCCCGTCACATCAATCGGCTGGTTCGAGCCGACGACCTCGAGGTTTTCCGGCTCTTTATTCTTTTCGATCAGAAGCATTCCCTTGTTGCCGCGGGTGATGAGCAAGGCTTCGAGATTTAGCTTTTCGCGAAGTTCGATGCAATCGGCTTCGGTAAAATCTTCACCGAGAATCTGTTCGACCTCATCCTGATTCGGCGTGGCGGTCGTCGCGTTTTCGAATTCTTTGAGACGGAAACGCGAATCTATGACAAGCGGAATCTTTTTTCCCTGTGCGATCTCTCCGCAAAGTTCGGCGATCTCTTTATCGGCTACGCCGTAATTGTAATCGGAAATAATTACGGCATCGGCCGTTTCGGCCGCGGTTCGGATATTCCGCTTTAGTTTTGCAAACAGTTCGGTATCTATTCCGCCTTTATTTTCATAATCGATCCGGATGACCTGCTGACGCGGGGCGTAATGCTGACCGGCCAAAATGCGGACTTTTGTCGTCGTCTGAACTTTTTCGGTTGAGATAATGTATTCGCAACCAACCTTTGAACTTTCCAGCGTTTTTAACAAAGCCGCACCGTTCGGATCTCTGCCGGCAAAACCGACCAGAACGGCCTGGCCGCCGAGCGAAGCGACGTTTGCCGCGGCATTTCCCGCCCCGCCCGCCAAAGTTTCGGTCTCGTCGTGCCGCAGAATAAAGACGGGAGCTTCTCTCGAAACACGGTTTATCGTGCCGCGTAGGAACTGATCGGCGACCAGATCGCCGACAATGACAATCTTTTTTTCCGGAAATTCGCGTTGGATTTTTTTTGAAAGGTTCTGCATTTGATCTATACGGGAAGATTTTACAGGAAATTTAAATAAACAAAAAGGTTGAAGATTTCTGCAAAATCCTCAACCTCTTGTTTTGACCTTTGTTCGAAAATTAGTGTGTATCGTAGCTGGCCACCGGGAAGTCGCTGGCCGCGCCCCATTGAACGCCGAATAAGCTCGAATCACTGCTTCGTAAAATATAAAAAACGTTATCGGTATCACGCCAAACGGCCAGATCGGTTTTTCCATCGCCGTCATAGTCGTTCTGAGCGTTCAGATCACTGCCGGTAAGACCGAAACTGCGGGCTTGAAAATTATTATCGGAACTTTGCAAGATATACCAGACAAGATTGTCGGAAGGTGTTGTTCCTTCACGGACAACGGCAAAGTCGGTTTTTCCGTCGCCGTCGTAATCGCCCGGAACGACCAGATCATTGCTTTGTCCCCAGGGTTGGGTCGTCAGACCGCCGTCGGTGCTTCTCAAAACATAGAAAATAGATTGACTTGCCGCGGTCGCTCCCGGACGCTGAACGGCCAGATCGAATTTACCGTCGCCGTCATAATCGCCGGGGGCGGTAAAATCGGTGGCGACACCGAATTGAACAGCGGAAAAAGCTCCATTCAAACTTCCCAGTATATACCAGAACATCTGTCCGTTACTTCGTCGAGCCACAGCCAGATCGGTTTTACCGTCGCCGTCATAATCTCTGGCGATCGGTTCATCGCCGGTCACACCGAACTGAAAGGCGGTAAACGTGCTGGTCGCACTGTTTAAGCGATACCACACGCCGTTTGAATCACGCCAGACGGAAATATCGCCTTTGCCGTCGCCGTCATAGTCGCCCGGTGTCATATAATCGGAATTTGATATACCGAATTGCTGAAAAATAAATCCGCCGTTGCTTTGGTTGATATACCAGACATTGTTTTCAGGACGAAATACTACATAATCGGCTTTATCGTCGCCGTCATAATCCAGAGCGTCCCGCAACTTTATTTGGGCGAAGGTTGAAAACGCCAGAAGTAAAATACAAGCAAATACAGCACTAAATTTGCTACTAATGGTCAAATACTTTTTCATTACTATTTTCCTTAATGTTTAATTCTTTAACTTAATATGGGGTTTTTGCGATAATATGCAAAAATATAAGGCATACTAAATATACCTTTTTTACGGCATATTATGCAAGAAAACTTTATCTAAAAAAATTTAGATAACCCGATTTTTTGAATTTTGCAGATTGTCGTCTGAATTCAAATATTAGACGCTTCAAGACTTATAAAAGTTGGAAAATCTGCAAAGTTTTTTATTTTATTCAAATTCTTTTCAATTATCCACTCCGCAAACCATCAAAAAACTAATTTCTCGATTGCATCACCGTAAAAGTTTGCCCCGCGATCGTGATCGTTCCGGTTCTGGAAATCTTCGGATTTACCGTGACGCGGAAAGTTATCGTGGTGTTTCCGCTGTAAGCATCCGCTGCGTCCAGAACAAATATCCAGCGATCGTTGCTTTTCACCGAATAATCGCAATTTTGTCCGGCCGTTACATCAACCGTATAAACTCCGCCTTTCGTGCGAGCCTGCAGGGAATTTTGCGATAAACCGAAATTGCAGACCGTCTGATTTTTTAAGGCGTTGGCGACGTTCAGCCGTCCGCCCGTTTTGACGACACCGCTCCAATTTGCCAAGGCGTCAACCGTATTCATCAGAGTCGCTTTCAAAGAAGCATTGGAAAGCGTCGGATTATGCGACGAAAGCAGAGCCGCCGCTCCGGCCGCGTGCGGAGATGCCATCGAGGTTCCGCTCGAATTGCCGTAATTCGACGCCGTGATCGTTGTGCTCAAAATCCCCGTTCCCGGGGCGGCCAGATCGACGGTTGTTGCTCCGTAGTTTGAAAAACTCGAGCGTGCATCGGTCGAAGTCGAAGAAGCGACGTTCAGAACGCTCGGACTCGTATAGCTTCCCGGATAGAACGGATTTGTATCGGTATTCCGGTTAGTGTTCCCGGCGGCAAAGACGTTCAAGATTCCCGCTTCTCCCATCGCATCGAGTGCGTCTTTCGTCGCCTGATCGTAATCGCAGGCCTCGTTACAGCCGCCGTAACTGTTGTTTGAAACTCTTATATTTTCGCCGCGTTCCTTCATCAGACGGACATAGTTGTAGGCATTGATAAGCATCGCCGAAGTCGTGTCGGTGCCGGTCGCACTGTAAATTTTTATCGCCATCAGACGCACGTTCCAATTTACACCCGTGACGCCCAAAGAATTATTACCGACCGCTCCGATCGTTCCCGCGACATGCGTGCCGTGGCCGTGTTCATCCAACGGATCGGCATCGTTAAAACGAAAATCGTAACCGTAGAAATCATCAATAAAACCGTTGCCGTCATCGTCAATTCCGTTATCGGGCGTTTCGCCCGAATTCGTCCAGATATTTCCTGCCAGATCTTCGTGCGTGTATTTGATGCCCGTATCAATCACGGCAACAATAACCGAAGAACTTCCCGTCACCGTATCCCAGGCCGCCGGTGCGGAAATTTTCGTCATTCCGTAAAGCTCCGCAAAGCGCGTATCGTTCGGCGTAACGGCCAGTTGGTAGTAAAAATTCGGCTGAACGGCTTCGACCTCCGCAAAGGTTTTGTAAAACGCGACCGCTTCTGCAACACTCAGTCCTTCCGAAAGTTTGACTCTCTGCCAACCCAAATCGACGAAATTTTCAATGATCTGCGATGCGGCTCTCCGGTTTATTTGCAACGCCGCATCATTGCTCGTCCCGGTCTTGAATTTGACGAGCAACTCGTCTTTGACAAACTTTTCCGGCGTCATTTGAGCAAACAAAACCGTTACCGAAAAGAAAAAAAACGAGACGGCAAAGAAGGACGTAATTTTTAAGATTTTCATTATTTTTGAAAACTCCAAATTACAAATAAAGAAAATTCTTTATCTGTCTATACAGTGCAAGTTCGGGACGAAAAAATACAAAAAAGTTCGGCTTTAGTGATTAATTCTGACTTTTGTAGGATATATCTTTTGGATAAACGCAGGCAAGGAGTTTTTTTGGAAGGATTTTGAGAAGGGCGGCTAGAGGGGCTCGAACCCTCGACCTCCTGAACCACAATCAGGCGTTCTAACCAACTGAACTATAGCCGCCGTAAAAATCTCGTCTTTTCAAAATAAGGTTTGACGAAGGTTTTAATTATTACAATAAACGGGATGTTTATTCAAGCGAGAAAGAGCACAATTGGAAATAAAAAAAAGTGCGGACCGAAAGACGCCCGCACTTCGATAAAAAATACGTAAAAGTTTCGAGGCCGGGTTCTAAAACCCAATCTTTTTACATATCTACATCTCCTTTTGTCGGTCGGTCAACTCGATGCCCATCGCTTCCAGAGTTTCCTTATTGAGCGTTCCGGTTTTGTTGACATTGTTCTGCGTCTGCCATTCGCGGATGGCGGCACGCGTTTCGGGGTTTAATTTTCCGGTCGCTTCGCCCGTGTAGAGACCTTTTGCTTTGAGCATCGTCTGCACCTCGATGATCTGTTCCTTGGACGCACGGAAAATGGCTTTTCGCGGATTATCGGCTGACGCGGATCTTTCCGAAGCAAGATCGTCCGGGTTGACCGGAATCGCCATCTGCTCTTCGGTCAGTTCGATCTTCATTTTTTCCAGAGTCGCCCGGTTGAGCGAACCCTTGCGTTTGAGACCGTTGGCCGTCTGATATTCGCGGATCGCCGCCCGCAGATCGTCGTTGTATTTGCCGTCCGTTTCGCCTTTGTATAGTCCGGCTTGCTTTAATTTTGTCTGGGCTTCGGTAATCTGCTCATTGGTCGGACGAAAGACGACCCGCTTCGGTTTGTCGGAACCGTCGCCGGTTTCGATGCCCTTTTGACTGTCGGTCAACTCGATCCCCATTTTTTCGAGCGTCGCTTCATCGAGCCGGCCGGTTTTGGTTAAACCGTTTTCCCCTTGATAAGCTTTCAAAGCCGCCCGGAATTCATCGTTATATTTTCCGTCCGTTTCGCCCGCGTATTTGCCGGCATTTTTGAGTTTCGTTTGAGCCTCCGTAAGCTGGGCTTTGGTCGGCCGAAAAGCCTTTTTGTCCGAAGGCTTTGCTTCCGTGGTTTTGACTGAACTATTATTTGAGGTGGTTTGAGCGGTGATTCCGTCCGCCAAGGCAAAAAGACAGACGAGTGTCATAAGGAATATATTTTTCATTATTTTTTTGTCCTCCTAAGGATGGGTTGAAGTGATAACAAAGGACTTCATCTTTTCTGGTTTGCCGAAAAAATAATCGGGAGTAAAAGGAAAATACAATTAGAGGGCTAATCGTATATGAGAGAAAGTCCCACTAAATTTATTCGATGTAGGCGAATTATTAACCTAATGCGGTATTTTGTCAAGAAATTTATTTTGGAGAATAAAAAAGAATGGCCTGGATAAAGGTGATAGACGAGCGGGAAGCGGAAGGTGGATTGAAGGAAAGTTACGAAAAATACACGGCCTCCTGGGGCGGGGTTGACAATATTTTGAAAATTCACAGTCTTAACCCGAAGACTCTGGACGGTCATTATGAGTTCTATAAAGCGGTAATGACCGGCAGCAGAGATCTGCCGAAAGCAAAACGCGAGATGATCGCCGTGACGGTTTCGGCCTTAAATCACTGCGTTTACTGAGTAAAACATCACGGAGCGGGACTTCGTAAGTTGATAAATGACGATGAGTTGGCCGGGCAACTGGAGAAAGATTTCCGCACTGCCGATCTGGACGAACGAGACCGGATGATGCTCGAATATGCGGCGAAACTGACGCTCGAGCCCTGGAATATGTCGGAAGAAGACGTGAAAAAGTTACGCGAGAAAGGTTTTTCGGACGAAGCGATTCTGGACATCTGTCAGGTTGCGGGTTATTACGCTTTCGTCAATCGTCTCGCCGACGGCTTGGGCGTGGAATTGGAACATTACTGGGAATAATTTATGAAAAAAATAACTTTAGAGATCTTTTCCGATTATGTCTGACCGTTTTGCTGGCTGGCGGAGCCGGCCGTAAGCGAATTGGAGAAAACGGCAAGTAATGTCGAGATAATCTGGCGGGCCTTTGAATTGCGTCCCGAACCGGCGCCGTTGCCCGATGCACGGAGCGAGTATTTCAAAACCATGTGGGAAAACTCCATCTATCCATTGGCTGAAAAACTCGGCGTCAAGATGAAGATGCCGGATGTTAAGCCGTATTCGCGTCTGACCCACGAAGCATCCAAATGGGCAAAAGCGAACGGGAACTTCGACGAATACAGCAAGGCGGTCTTTCGGGGATATTTTGAACGAAGCGAAGATATCGGCAAAAGCGAAACCCTTCTGTCAATCGCTTCAAATATCGGTTTGGAAACTGAGTCTTTACAGCTTGCCTTAGAGAACAGAGATTTTTTAGCAGATGTTTTGAAGGATGAAATATATGCGGAACAAATCGGAATAAATGCCGTTCCGGCGTTTATCGCCGATGGAAAAAGAGGTCTGAGCGGACTTCAGCCCGTTGCCAATTTAAGAAAATTGATCGAGTCTGTTTAAAAAATATGAAAGCCGCCATTTACGAAGAATTTAAAAAGCCTTTGGAGATTCAGGACGTTCCCGACGCAAGGTCGGGTAAAGACGGTGTTGTTTTGCAGACGCAAGCGTGCGGCATCTGCCGCAGTGACTGGCACGGTTGGATGGGCAATGACGCGGACATCCGTCTGCCGCACGTTCCCGGCCACGAACTTGCGGGGATTATTGTTGAAACGGGAAGCGATATCAAGAACTGGGAAAAAGGCGACCGCGTAACCGTGCCGTTCGTGTCGGGTTGCGGTAAATGCGGTCAATGCCTGGCGGGGCATCAGCAGGTTTGCGATTTTCAGTTTCAGCCCGGTTTTACGGCTTGGGGAGCGTTTGCCGAATTTGTGGCGATCGAATACGCGGATCTGAATCTCGTTCGCTTGCCCGATGAAATTGATTTTGTAACCGCCTCGAGTTTGGGTTGCCGGTTTATCACTTCGTTCCGGGCGGTCGTCCATCAAGGAAAGGTTTCGGGCGGCGAATGGGTCGCCGTGTTCGGGGCAGGCGGCGTCGGGCTTTCCGCCATTATGATCGCGGATGCTCTCGGAGCAAATACCATCGCCGTTGATATACAGGATGAAAAACTCGAATTTGCCCGATCGATCGGTGCGACGGCCACCGTCAACGCCAAAAAAGAAAACCCGGTCGAAGCCATTAAAGAAATTACAAAAGGCGGAGCGGATCTGTCCATCGAAGCACTCGGCCATCCCGAATGCTGTTTTAATTCCATTTCATCTTTACGCAAGCGTGGAAAGCATATTCAGGTCGGTTTGCTTGAAGCCGAAGACAAAAACACGGCGATTCCGATGAATCTGGTCATCGCCAGAGAACTCGAAATAATCGGGAGCCACGGAATGCAGGCGTATAAATACAAAGAAATGCTCGAAATGATCCGCCAGGAAAAACTAAAACCGCAAAAACTCATCGGCAAAACGGTTTCATTAGAAGATGCGATCGGAGAATTAATGAATATGAACAATTTTTCGGGAACGGGCGTAACGGTGATTGATTTTTCTTAAATTGGTTTTAGCGAAGCAGTATAACTTTCCCGTTTTATCTCGCACCATCACCTCTTAAGATTGCCGGAAGTGTCAATAGAATTATTTTCAGATCAAGCCATAAAGACCAGTTCTCGATGTAGTAGAGATCGATTCTGACCATCTCTTCAAAGGTCAAACGGTTTCGGCCGGAAACCTGCCAGAGTCCGGTGATGCCGGGTTTCATATCAAGGCGTTTGCGATGCCATAAATCGTAATCTTCGACCTCGTAGGGAATCGGCGGACGCGGACCGACGACGCTCATATCGCCTTTGATAACATTGAGAAGTTGCGGAATTTCATCGAGGCTCGAACGCCGCAGGAATTTACCGATCTTTGTCACTCGCGGATCATCTTTAACCTTGCCGAAAACTGGTTTTTCCGTGTTCCCCGCGTTGGCTTCCGCGGTTCTGCCCTCGATATTTTTGCGGTAACTTTCGCGGTGAATGGTTTCGTCCGCGTCTGCCCGCATCGAGCGGAATTTGTAGCAGAGGAATTTTCGTCCGTCCATCCCGACTCTTTCCTGCCGGAAGAAAATTCCGCCCGGTGAGTCGAGTTTGATCAAAATCGAAATAATCAGCCAAACGGGCGAGAGCAGAATGATCGCCACGCCGGAAATCAAAATATCCGAAACTCTCTTGATAAATCTTTCGGCTTCTGAAAGCGGTTCGCGGAAAAGGCGAACCATCGGCAGAACGCCGATCTGTTCGACCGAAGTTTTCTGCGGCAGAAAATTAAAAAGCGACGGTGCCAGCCGAAATTCGACCTTTCGCGTCCGCCCGATCTGCATCATCGAATCAAAAAGTTTCTCCGACGGAATGTCTGCATCGGTGATAATCACTTCCTGAATTTCCATCTCGCGGATCACCTCCGGCAAATCATTAAGATTTCCAACAATCGGAGTTTCGGAAAATTCTTTAGCCACGGAGTTTTTAGAAAATTTTTCTGAATTTTCTTCTTCTTCTCTCCTCTGATTCTCTGTGTCCTCTGTGGCTATCACACCGACAATCCGATAACCATAATCTTTCCGCTCTTTGAGTTCTTGGATCGTCTGCCGGGCTTCCGCGTTTGTTCCGACGATCAGAGTCGGGATCAGATTTATGTCGCGTTCTCTGAAAAGCGTTTGCAAAAAACGCAAACCGAGATGAAAGGTTGTAAAAACAAAAAGGGCGATGACGAAATCGAGAGCGAAAACGCCGCGTGAGTAGGAAAAATTCCGGAATTCGAAACCGCCGCGAAAAAGAAACGTAAAAGCGATCGTTAAAAGCGAAGCGACCGAGACGGCTTTAAAAACTTTGATAAATTCGGCAATGTAGGAAAAAGCTCCCTGCAGGCGGTAAACTCTCTGATAAGCGAGCATCAGAACGCGGACGAGAACGATAAAAAAGACGACACCCGAATACGGGACAAATTCTTTTGACCAGTCCCAGGCCGTTGCCGAAAAGACCGGTTCGTTTTCCCGAATGGAAAAAGCCAAAAGAAAACAGACGAAAGCCAAAAACGCATCGAGCAGAATGATCCCGCTTTTGACCACGGGCATCACCCACCGCGGAACGCGATCCTTTTCCCGTGGGAGTTTGATTTTTTGTTTGGTATTCATCTTTTTTTGATTTAGACGGACATCAATGGATTAAATTATGACTGGATTCTAATTTACTGGAAACAAATAACTTCGTTTTTACTATTTACCATTTACCGTTCACCATTTACTACTTATTTCTTTTTAATTCAAATATTTATTCCTTGCAACTTGTCTTTTGCGGCTTAATCTGACAATTTATGCCTTTGAAAGTGAATCGAAACGGCAAAAAATTAAAAATCCTGATAACTTCGCCGAGTCTTTCGGAAAGCGAAAATATCAGCGGAATTTCGGCGATTGTGCGGGATATAATCAAAAACGCCGATGACAGCGAATTCATCCATTTTACCGCCGGACGAAAGGATTCGGAAAAGGGCGGGATCTTCTGGTTCTTGAAACAGATATTTTTGCCGGTTCGCTTTTTATGGAAAATCACGCGGGAAAAAGTTGATATTGTCCATATCAACACGGCGTTTTCAACGCTTTCGATCGTCCGCGATTTCTTTTTGACGCTGACGGCAAGTTTTACGGGGCGTCCCGTTTTACTTCATCCGAACGGCGGACGGTTTTTGCTCAAGGAAATTCCGGGTTCTATCTTGCATTGGATCGCCGGAGAAATGCTGCAAACGGCTGACAAGGTTCTGGTTTTGGGCGAAAATGAGAAAAACTCCCTGCACGGGCGTTGGAAAAATGCGGACATAGAAATCTTGCCGAATGCCGTAGCGGTGTCTGAAATTGACAGTTTCAAAAAAACGGACGGGGTGAAAACCGTCATATTTTTCGGTAGGATTGATAAAGCGAAGGGTTTGAGCGAAATAATCGAAGCGTGCCGGATTTTGAAAGAACAGGGATTTCCGTTTCGTTTTAAATGCTACGGAACGGGGGCGGATGAAGAGTTCTTTAAATCCGCCATGAAAAAAAACTTGGGCGAAGATTTCGAATTTTGCGGCGTTGCGGCGGGCGACGCGAAACGGAAGGCTCTGGCCGAAGCCGATATATTCCTGCTTCCTTCGTATTTTGAAGGTCTGCCGCTTTCGATGCTCGAAGCGATGGCGGCAAAATGTGCCGTCGTTGTCACGGATGTCGGTTCGATAAATACGGTCATCGAAGACGGTGTGAACGGTTTTTTGATCGAACCGATCGACACGCGAGCCGTTTTTGAAAAACTGAAAATTTTGATCTCCGATGATGAAATTACAAAAGTTTTGCAGGATAACGCCCGCCGGACCATTGAAGAAAAATTTTCGATCAGGGATTATGTTTTAAAGTTGCAGGAAATTTATCGGGAGATCGGCGGATAATTTTATTTATGACCGGAGCATTTCAAACAAAGAGAGAAACAGCCAAAATCGAACGAACCGGACGGGTTCGCGTTTTGGATCTGTTTGTCAATGTCTGCGATTATGAAGCGGCGATAAAAGAAATTTATGCACTTACGCAAACGAAAGAGAGTAGTTATGTATGTTTATCAAACGTCCATATGGCGATGGAAGCTTACAAAAACGAGACCTTTGCGGATGTGGTCAATAATGCCGATCTGGTTTTAGCGGACGGCAAACCGATCGTCTGGATGCAGAGATTTCTCGGCAGAAAGGATGCCGAACAAATTCGCGGTAACACTCTCATGGTGAAAATCCTGAAATTCGCCGAAGAAAACTCTCTGAAAATCGGTTTTTACGGCGGAAGGGAAGATGTCATCGAAGAAATTCAAAAACGATGCCGGACGGATTTTCCCGATCTCGAAGTCGTCTATGCCCATTCGCCGCCTTTTCGGCATCTGCCCGAAGAGGACAAGGTGATGACCGCCGAAATAAACAAACTGCAAGTTTCGATTCTCTTTGTTGCCTTAGGCTGTCCGAAACAGGAAAAATGGATGGCGGAACATAAAGACAAGATCAACGCCGTTATGCTGGGCGTCGGAGCGGCGTTCGATTTTTACGCGGGGAACATCTCTGAAGCTCCCGATTGGGTGCGGAAGATCGGTCTGGAGTGGCTCTTTCGTTTGATTCAGGAACCGCGGCGTTTGTGGCGTCGATATATCTTATTGAATCCGCATTTTACGTGGCTCGCAATTTTGCAGTTGCTCGGGGTCAGGAAGTTTGACCAAACTACAAACGCGGAAGCCGGAAACTGAACCGCGAGCCGCGTCCTTCGACCGACTGGACGCCGACCTGCCCGTTGTGTTGTTCGATAATTTCTTTGACCAAAGATAAACCCAATCCGGTCGTTTCCTCCTGTTTTTCCTGACCATCACGGGCAACGCGGTAGAATTTCTGCCAGATTTTTTCCTGTTCGCCCTTCGGGATTCCGAAACCTCGGTCTTCAACTTCGATCCGCAAAAAATCGGTTTCCAAAATGGTCGAGATCATCACCGAAGTTCGTTCGGGCGAATAGCGGATAGCATTATCGAGCAGATGAGAGATCGCTTTTGTGATCAAACCTTTATCGGCGGCGATCGGCGGAATTCTTCTCTCTTTTCGTTCGATAATGCGGATGCGTTTTTGCTTTGCTTTTTGGCTGAAATCTTCAACCACTTCATCCACCACCGAATTTATTTCCATCGGAGTTTTAATAACTTCCTGTTTGTCGGATTGCTGGAGATTTGAAACGGATAAAAAATTGGAAAGAATGTTGCTCGCCCGGTTGGATTCGGCGGCGATCGTTTTTAAGAACTCGCGTGAATCTTCGGGAATATTATCTTCCAGGAGAAGCATTTCGGCAAAACCCTGGATGCTCGTGATCGGTGTGCGAAGTTCGTGCGACATCAGATGAGCCATATCGCTCCGCAATTTCTTGTTTTCTTTAACGGCGGAGATATTGCGGAAGGTGATCAAAAAACAAGCCGGAATTTTCTGCACATTTGTCAGATGAACGGCCTTATTGTTGACGGGAATTTTGACCAAAGTTATCTGCAAGCCGAGAGTTTTGTTTCTTTCGGGAATTTGTATTTCGCATTGGAACGAATCGCCCGTCTGCATCACCCGCCGGATGACCAGACTCGGTTCGTTGAAAACCTCGGTTTTGAATTTTTCGAGCAGTTTAAACAGGTCGAGTTGCTGTAGTTCGTTTGTTTGGACATCGGCAAGGTATTTCATCGGTTGATTTACATATGCCAAAGTTCCGTCCAGATAAGCGATGGCGTGGGCTTCGTGAAGATACGAACCGGCGATCACGCTAAACGATTGCTCCTTAATGATATTGTGAACGAGATTTGTAATATGGAGCCGGTTTTCGAGCGATCGGGTGGAAAAGGACGTCCACCAGGCATCATCCGCGAGTTTTTTACGGCGGAGTTCCTGACGCTGAAAGTTGAGGGCGAGCTGGCGGCTGAATGATTCGAGCAGACGTTTGTCTTCCGGTTCAAAATCCTGTTTGACGTCAATAAATAAAACTCCGA
>JBGTRS010000004.1:20626-27869 GCA_041940665.1 Pyrinomonadaceae bacterium
TTTTGCCGGATTCGTTATTTTGAACTTGAGTCTTCTCTGATTCGATGGCTTTTTCGCAGAGTCCGACGCATTTTCGCCAGGCACTCTGACGTTTGGAAAGAGAACTTTCCGCATCGGTTTTTCGTGCCCGACCGACGGGGTTTAGTTCGCCGTCGGTTTCAAGCCGGAAAACGATTATTTCGGAAACGGGAAAGATCGTTTCGAGTAATTTCAAACCGCTTTCGATCCGCAGATCGGCCGATTTTCCTTCCAACAGATGGCCGGTCGATGCAAGAGCCGAGAGTTTTGCGGTCAATTCCCGGTCAATTTCCCAGAGTTTTTTGAGATGAACGAAACCGAGGGTTAAGAGAGAAACGATCATCACCGGCAAAACCGCCAAGCCGATGCCTAAATAGTATGCAAAAGTAATTCCGGTAAAGAACCAGACGGTATTGAAAAGCAAGAAAAGCGGAAAAGCACGCTTAAATCCGTAAATTTCGATTAAAAATGCCGTGATGACGGCCGTCAACACCAGTAAAATAAATTTCCAAAAAGTAAAAGAAGCATTTTTCGGCGTAGTCGCATTTATCAGAGCAGAAAATACCGGGTTTCCAAACACCCAGAAAAATGCTGTAACAACGGCAATGACCGAAGCAATCGCAATTGTCAACACAGGACTTTTAATTTTTAGAACTGACATTTTATAAAGGAGAGTTTTTCGGGTGGTTGCTTTGGTCGGTTTTTGGTCAAAGGAATCGGTCAATCGTTTAACATCGTTTGACCGATAAAATTATGCAATAAGTTATCGGGCAAAATCAAGTATTAATTAAGAATTGACGGGAAAAATAACCGTTGAAACCGCATAAACATACGGATTTGACAAAATTCGCCGGACATAGCGTTTTCCTGCTTTTGCCCTTTTTTGAAAAAGTCTTCATAATAAACGAACTGCTTTTAGTGATGAGAATTTTATCGAAAATCGAACAGCTTTTAATTGGTTTATGGCTTGGTGCGGCTCTTTTTTTTGCCTTCGGGGTTGCTCCGAGTGCGTTCAGCGTTCTGCCCGAAACATATTTGGCGGGAAATGTCGTCAGCCGAACCTTGACGATCATAAATTTCAGCGGTCTCGTTATCGGCGGTGTCTTGCTTCTGCTGTCGTTCATTTCGCGTGGCGAAGCAAAAATGGTCTGGGCCTGGATTCAAAGAGTTTTGCTTTTTATCGTCGCCTTGGCGTGCGGGGCGGGACAGGCGATCATCGGACTTTATATGACCTATCTGCGGAGTTTGAGCGATCAGCCGATTAGCAATCTGCCTGCCGATAACCCTTTGAAAATGCAGTTTGACGCGTGGCATCAATATTCTGTCTGGATTCTGATGGCGGCGATGGTCGCCGCACTTTTGGCATTTTTCGTGATGTCGCGAAGTTATCCGGGAAATGTTTCGAAAAAGAAGGACGATCCGCTCGATTTTGATCTGCCCGATGAATTAAAAATTTAGAGAAAACTTATGGAACTGATTGAAAACAAAAGCGAATTTGAAGGTCGCTTTAGGAAATGGAACGGCGACGAGGAATTAAGCGGTTATCCGTTCGTCGAAAACAAGTTTGCACCTTTTACGCCGGTCAGACGCTCTCTGCCACTGCTCAATCTGGCTCTGATCTCGTCGGCCGGAGCCTATATTGACGGCACTGATCCTTTTGACCTCGAATCACGCGACGGAGATCTTTCTTACCGGGAAATTCCTCTCGAGGTCGAAGCCGAAGACCTGCAATTTGCGGCTAAGGGTTATGACCCGGAAGCCGTTCGGGAAGATTGGAACGTGCAGATTCCGGTCGAACGTCTGCTCGAGTATGAAGCCAACGCCGTCATCGGCCGGCTCAATCACGTCTGGTGGAGTTTGAGCAGTTACATCCCGAATGCGGCTCGCGTCGCCGATGAACTCGCTCCGCAGATCGCCGAAAGACTGGTTCGTTACGAAGTTCAGGCCGCGTTGCTCGTTCCCGCCACCCGCTTGTGTCATCAGACTCTCGGAATCGTCGCCCGGGCGATCGAACAAAGAAATATTCCGACGATGCTCATCGCCGTTGACCGCAGTATCACGGATAAGGTGCGGCCGCCGCGAACGGCTTATTATAACGGCGAATTAGGTTCGGTCGCCGGCAAACCGAACTGGAAACAATATCAACTCCGCGTTCTGGATGAAGCTCTGCGGTGGACGGAAACATTCGACCAACCGACCGCCCGCAAACTCGCCGTCAAACTCGAAACCGAAACCGAAATGGCCCGCGGGGAAAGATAAGTCAGCGGCAGTTGCAGTAGCAGGGGCAGGATTTTGAGGAGAAACTTAAAAGATGTCAGGGCATAAAGGTTTGAAAGTTTTTCAAATGGGTTATCAGTTAGCAATGGAAATTTTCGAATTGACGAAGAACTTTCCTCCTGAAGAAAAATACTCACTTACCGATCAAATTCGCCGTTCTTCAAGAAGCGTAGCGGCTAATATCGCCGAAGGCTATCGCAAACGTCAATATCCAAAGTCTTTTGTAAGCAAGATGTCAGATGCAGATGGCGAAGCCACCGAAACTCAGGTTTGGTTGGCATTTTCGAGAGATTGTAAATATTTAACTGCCGAAAGATGTGAAAATTTATTAACGAGATATGAAGAAGTAGGCAGAATGTTAGGCGGAATGATAAGAAACCCTGAAAGATTCTTGCCGAAATAAGCTTGAAACTATATATCTCGAGACTTCCTCCTGCAACTGCTCCTGCAACTGCCGCTACAATGAATCGTTGCCAAAACATAAAGCAAGCATACGACGTCATCATTATCGGCGGCGGGGCGAGCGGTGTCGGTTGTGCTTTGGATGCGGCAACGCGAGGATTTTCGGTTCTGCTTCTGGAACAAGATGATTTCGGCAAAGGGACTTCGAGCCGTTCGACCAAATTGATCCACGGCGGTGTCCGGTATCTTGCTCAGGGCAATGTGTCGCTCGTTCGGGAGGCTTTAAGAGAACGCGGGATTTTGAAGGAAAACGCTCCGCATCTGGTCAAATCGCAGGTGTTCATCGTTCCCTGTTACAGTCTCTGGCAAAAGATTTATTACGGCATCGGTTTAAAGGTTTACGATCTTTTAGCGGGCACATATAGTTTCGGAAGATCGCGGGTTTTATCGAAGAAAGAAACTCTGCAAAAACTTCCCAATCTCAAAAAGGAAAACTTGTCGGGCGGAATCGTTTATTTTGACGGACAGTTTGATGATGCACGCCTTTTGATCGAACTGGCGAAAAACGCATCGGAAAACGGTGCGTTGCTTTTTAATTACGCAAAAGTTTTTGAATTATTAAAGACAGAAAGCGGAAAAGTTCGCGGCGTAAAATTTGAAGACTTGGAAACGGGCGAAAGATCGAGCGTCGAAGCAAAGGTCGTCATCAATGCAACGGGAGCATTTTCCGATAAAATCCGACGTCTTTCGGTAAAAGATGCCGATGAGATCATCTCGCCGAGTCAGGGCATTCATCTGGTTTTTGACGAAAAATTTTTAGCCGCCGAAGATGCGGTGATGATTCCGAAAACAAGCGACGGGAGAGTTCTATTTTTAATTCCCTGGCACGGAAAAACGATCGTCGGCACGACCGATACGCCGATCGAACATGCCGAGTTAGAACCTAAACCTTTTAAAGAAGAAATCGAATTTATCTTGGAAACTTGTCAGGATTATCTCGCCGAACCGCCGCAAAGAGAAGATGTTCTAAGCGTTTTTGTCGGCATCCGCCCGCTGGTTAAATCAACCGGCACGAAAAACACCGCGAAACTTTCACGCGACCACATGATCGAAATTGACGATTCAAACCTTTTAACTTTGACCGGCGGAAAATGGACGACCTACCGCAATATGGCCGAAGATGCGATTGATAAAGCGATCGAAATTGCCGGTTTGCCGGATAAAAAATGCGTGACGAAGGAACACAAAATTCAAGATTCAAAATTCAAAATTGTCAGTCAGATCATTGCAGAAAATCCCGCACTGGCTGAACCGATCCATCGGGATTTTCCGTATCGAAAAGCCGAGATTCTTTACGCCGTCCGCTTTGAAATGGCTCGCACGGTTGAGGACGTTTTAGCTCGGCGGACGCGGATTCTCTTTCTCGATGCAAAAGCGGCAATATCAGTTTCGAGAGAAGTGGCCGGAATGATGGCCGGAGAATTGGGAAAAGATGAAGATTGGATCGAGCGGCAGGTGAAAGACTTTGAAAATACTGCCAAGAACTATCAAATTTAACTACGAAAAGCACGAAAAAGTAACGAAAGAATACGAAAACAAATCAAAAAACTTCTCGCGAAATTTCGTCTTCTTTTCGCATTTTTCGTAGTTTTTTTTATTTCAAATAATCCGGTAATTTTATCTCTTTATTCAGTTTCGCATCGGGAACGGGTTCGCCGAAACTTGTTTCAAGCGGCAGAATTCCCGCCCAGATCGGAAGTTCGTAATCTTTAGCGTCATCAACCGGATCGCCCGTCCGGATTTTGGCGGAAGCGTCCTCAATCTCTATTTTTATCACGGAAGTCACATTCAATTCGTTGTCGGTCGGTTCGCGGGAATCTTCCCAGCGGTGTTTGAGGACGTTATCCGCAACGGCTTTTAGTGCGACGAGTTTTTCCTCTTTGTCTTTGATCAAGCGTCCGTTCCCGAAAATTACGACCGAGCGGTAATTTATCGAATGGTGAAATGCGGAACGTGCCAGCACCAAACCATCAACTAAAGTTACCGTAACGCAAACCTTGATCCCTTCGCTCAGATTTTTGAGCATCCGGCTGATTGAAGAGCCGTGAATGATGATCGAATCTTCGATGCGGGCATAAAGCGTCGGGATGACGAACGGCTGTCCGTCAACAATAAATCCAACGTGACACAGGAAACCTTCATCAAGTATCTTGTGGATCGTTTCAAAATCATATTTTCCGCGTTTCGGAATGCGGTTTATTCGGCTTCGTTCGGTTTTGGCGTATTCTTTCAATTTGAAAACTCCTTAACGGTCTGCTATTGTCAAAAATTTTGAAAATCTATTATCTATCAGTTATCAGGTATAATCTATTCCTGAAAAAATGATAACTGATAAATGATAACTGATAAATGATATGTATGAATTTGCCGTAACACCAGCCGTAACCCAACTACGACGACCGGGCGTGACGATTGATTCCGTCGAACCGGACAGTTTGGCGGAGGAATTGGAACTCGCCAAGGGCGACCGGATCGTGCGTGTCAACGGGAGAGCCGTGCGGGATTATCTCGATTTCCGGTTTCAGACCTCGGGCGAAACGGAGATGACCTTTCTCGTGAGGAAGACGAACGGCGAAACCTGGGAGATCGAGCTCGAACGCGACGAAGGCGAAGACTTCGGGATAAATTTCGAGCAGATCGTTCCCCGCCAATGTGCCAATGAGTGTCTTTTTTGTTTCTGTAAAGGCAATCCGGAAGACGCCCGTCCGTCGCTGTTTGTGAGGGATGAAGATATCCGGCTTTCTTTTCTATACGGCAATTACACGACGCTTTCTTCAATTACCGAAGACGAGATGAACCGCATCATCGAACAGAGGCTTTCGCCGCAATATGTTTCGGTGCACGCGACCGATCTCAAGACGCGGGCGTATCTTTTAGGCGTTGACGAAAAACGGGCCGACATTTCCGATAAACTCAAAAGATTGTTAGACAACAACATCGAAATTCACGCACAGGTCGTTCTGTGTCCTGAAATAAATGACGGCAAACAGCTCGAAAAAACACTGCGGGATCTCGCCGCTCATTATCCGAAAGTCGTTTCGACCGCGATCGTTCCCGTTGCTCTGACGCGATACAACAAAGACGAGCGTTTAACCCGCGTGACGCCCGAATTCTGCCGCCGGACGATTGCGGAAGTCGAAAAATTGCAGGACGAGTTCAGAAAAAATCTGGGCGTAACTTTTGCATTTTTAGGCGATGAGATCTATCTCAAAGGCGGCGTCGAAATTCCTCCCAAATCACATTACGGCAATTATCCGCAAATCGAGGACGGTGTCGGGATGATCCGTTCTTTCGTCAATGAATTTGAGGGATTTTTAGAGGAAGTAAAGAGGTTTTCCCGCAAAGACGCAAAGACGCAGAGGGTTTCAAAAAAAGAGAAGAAAGATTTCAGAACTCACAATTTGGCAATCAAACCAAAAGAAAATAAAGAAGATTACCAACTACCAATTACCAATTACCAATCACTAAAAGGAACGATCATGACGGGCGAGATGTTTGCTCCCGTTTTGAAAGAGCAAATTGAAAAATTGAATAAATTGCTCGGTTCGGAACTTTTTGTAATGGCGGTTCCGAATACATATTTCGGCGGCGATGTGTCGGTTGCCGGACTTCTGTCGGGACAGGATTTTCTGGCGGTCAAAGATGAGATCAAAGGCGATTTCGTCATCATTCCCGAACATGTCATCAAATCCGATGAACCGATCTTAATTGACGGAATGCAGTTCGAAGACCTCAAGGCAAAATATCCCGTTCCAATCTACGATGTCGATATAAAGGACATTGTTTGGGATTATTTAGATCAATTGAAATAACGTTTCGCTGTTGCTGAAATCTTCGATCACGATCTTCGCACCGAGTTTTTTTAATTTTCCGTCACGGCAGAAATCCACACCGATAAATTCGATGCCCATTTCCCGGCAAGTCAGCAGATCCCATTTGCCGTCGCCGAAATAGATTATTCGGTTGAAATCCGCCGAGTGCTTTTCTTTGGCCATTTCGATGGCCAGTTCGGTGATGTTCCGGCGGGAATAATGGTGGTTCGAGTTGGCGAATGGAACGCCATCTATTTCCAAACCGATCTTTCCGAGTTTGAAAAGAGCGGTTTCTCCCCAACCTCCGGTGGCTATTGCCAGAGGGTAATTTTTTTCTTGCAGATCGTTAAAGAATCCGACCGCTCCAGAAATTTCTCCGAAAAGATCTGCATCGTTTTGAAACTGTTTCTCAAGCAAACCCAAAAAATGTTTTTTAACGGAATTTATTTCCTCAACGGTTGGCAGGCGTTTGAAATTGATTTGAAAAATTTCCCGGCTGACGCCCAGATCCGTTACGTGATTGAACCTGCTCCAATCTATTTCGCCTAAATTTATGTTATATAAATCCCTGTAAGTTTTTATAAAGCCGTAGTCATCGGCTTTGATCGTATCGGCCAGCGTTCCGTCAATATCAAAGACTATCAGAGGTTTCATTTATTCTTTCGGCTTTACCT
>JBGTRS010000004.1:27879-30069 GCA_041940665.1 Pyrinomonadaceae bacterium
CTGCTTGAAGATATGGACCGAGCGGTCGAAGCGGCCGGCCTGGATCCCGGAGATGATCTCGGCCTCACTCATCGGCCCCTGTTGCTGTCCCTGCACCGCTATATACCAATCCGACGCTTCACTCATCACGTTGCCTCCTATGAATTCTTTTCCCGAGCCCCCGGCGCCGCGCGGCGGGCGGGCTCGACGATCTTCACTTCGAAAAGCTTGGGCCAGAGCTTCCCCGTCAGCAGGAAGGTTCCCGTCTCCGGCCGGTAGGCGATGCCGTTCAGGACATCGACGTCGTTGGATTTTCGCATCTGTTCGTTGGCCAGCTGCGTCAGATCGATCCAGCCGAGTAATTTTCCGTCTTCGGGATCAATGCGGGCGATCCGGCCCTGTTGCCAGACGTTGGCCCAAATCTCGCCTTTGATGTATTCGAGTTCGTTGAGGCGATAAACGGGCTGTCCGTTTTCGTCTTTGATGACGAGAGTGCGTGTTCTTTCAAAGGTTTCGGGGTCTTTGAACTGTAATATCTGCGAGCCGTCGCTCATGATCAAACTCGTGCCGTCGGTCGTTAAACCCCAGCCTTCGCCGTTGTAGCGAAATTCGCGGACGAGTTTGAAATCGGCGAGATTATAAACAAAGCAGACACCTTCCCGCCAGGTCAGTTGATAAATTTTGTCGTTTAAGATGACGATGCCTTCGCCGAAAAAGTCATCCGACAGGTCGAATTTCTGCAAAACCTTGCCGGTTTCGATCTCGACCTTGCGGAGCGAGGAATCAAAATCATCGCCCTTTTTGCCGCCCGTGCCTTCATACAAAAAACCGTTGTGAAAAACCAGACCTTGCGTAAAGGCTTTTCTATCGTGGTTGTATTCCTTGACGATCTCGTATGTATAGACGGGAACTTTGTTTGAATTATTCACAGTAGAATTATCGCCCGGACTTCCGTTGCAGGAAATCATTAAAAGAAGGAATAAAAATAAAATAGAAAAACGCATATGCTTTTTGTGTTCAAAGTTCAGAGTTTAGTGTTCAGGGTTTTAAAAAATGTTCAAGATGTAAATTATTTAACTTTGAACCCTGAACCCTGGACTATTTAGAAATTGCTCTCTCGATCGCCTCGCGGAAACTTTTGACCGAGAGATGTCGCAATTTGTAGCCGTTGATAAAAACGCTCGGAGTTCCCGTAACGCCGTAACTTCTGCCGTCGGCGATGTCCCGGCGGACTTCTGCGGCGAATTTTTCGTCCAGCAGATCCTTTTCAAATCTTTTGACGTCAAGCCCGATCTCTTTCGCGTATTTGATCAAAGAGTCAGTATCGAGCGATTCCTGATTTTTGTAAAGTATCTCTTTGTATTCAAAAAATTTCCCCTGAGCGTTCGCCGCGTTGGCCGCAACGGCCGCCTGAAAGGCGTTCTCGTGTTTTTGCAGTAAGGGAAAATCTCTGACCACGAGGCGGACTTTATCTTTGTAGCCGGCGATGACGGTTTTCATCACCGGATAAAATCCCGCACAGGCCGGGCATTGCAGATCCGTGAACATAACGACCGTGACGGGAGCGTTCGGCGGGCCGTTTGACGGATCATCATCAACCGAAATTGTTTGGATAAAAGGTTCGGGTTCGTCCAGAAAGAATTTAACGCGGTATTTCGGATAGAGTTTTTTCCGCATTTCCGCTTCGACCGCCGCGATCTCTTCATCGGAAAATTCTTTTAACTTATCGTTTATCTCGCGGGCGATAAAATCAGAGGTCGAAATACCCATACTCTGAGCTTCCGAGGCGTAAACGGCCGAATCAACAACTTGTTCGAGAGAACTTTTGAGGACATCGAAAACATTTGCTTCATATTCGTAAAGCACCAAACCGTTTGCTTTGACGAATTCGGCGTAAATGATATTTTTTCCTTCAACCGTCGCCAAAACATCTCCGGCGGTCAGGTTTTTAGAATTGACATCTTTTACGTATGAAACTTTGGCTTGCTTTCTGAGCGTTGCCGTATATTCTTCAAATGCTTTTTTTTCGGGTTCGCTCCGCAGAAAGGCGACGATCTGCGGACGGATCTCTTCGAGTTTCGTGTCGCCAAGTTCGATGCGGTTGGCATCGTAAATTCTTTTTGTAATATGTTATCTAAATCTTTTACAGCAGCATCTCTCTTTTTAAAACTACCAACAAATTCTTCCATTTTTGATTTACTTTTTGTTTTA
>JBGTRS010000005.1:0-27977 GCA_041940665.1 Pyrinomonadaceae bacterium
AACTGAACATCTCATATTCGGGAGCAAAATCCAGAGTTCAGCGTGGCAGGGAAAAATTGAAAGAACTGTTACTTGATTGCTGTACTTATCAAATTGATGCTTACGGCAATCTTATCGAAGCGGAGAGTAAAGGCTGTAACTGTTCAAAGACTGCCTGAATTTAATCATTAAATAATTGAAGACAATATCCGGAATTTTGCATTTACGCAGGGTTCCAGGGGCGAAGTGTGCGAAAAAAACGATTTTGAAGTATTTGAAAAAACTAATTTGTCTGAAAAATTTTTGCGTCTTTTTTTCAATCGCTCTGTCATACAGACGGCAACCAAAAATTGCCGGAAAAAACAATGGGAGGAAAAAAAATGAACACGGAAATTATTAAAACGGAAATCAAAAAATCATACGGAGAAATCGCCAAAGGCACTGCGGCGGAAGGTTGTTGTAGCGATACGGCTTGTTGTGTCAATGACGAATTTAATACGTCAATGAGCGAAAGCTACGCCCATATTGAAGGTTATCAAAAAGAGGCGGACTTATCTTTGGGCTGTGGTTTGCCGACCGAGATCGCCGCTATTAAGCCGGGCGACACGGTTCTTGATCTTGGTTCGGGGGCGGGAAACGATGTTTTTATCGCCCGGCGAATTGTCGGCGAAACGGGAAAAGTTATCGGTCTTGATATGACCCCGGAAATGGTCATTCGGGCTTTGCAGAACAATCAGAAATTGGGCTTTCAAAACGTTGAGTTTCTGCTCGGCGAAATCGAAGAGATGAAGGGAATCGCTGATGAGACGGCGGATGTGGTTGTCAGCAATTGCGTGATGAATCTGGTCCCGGACAAGGAAAAAGCCTTCAAAGAAATTTTCAGAGTTTTGAAAAACGGCGGACATTTCAGTATTTCCGACATCGTTTCTAGCGGTTCGCTGCCCGCAGGGATTTTGGAAGCGGCGGAGATGTATGCGGGTTGCGTCAGCGGAGCGAGCGAAAAGGGGGCGTATCTGGGAATTATCAAAGCGGCGGGTTTCAAGAATATTCAAATTAAAAAAGAAAGGCGGATCGAACTGCCGGATGAATTGCTTTTGAAATATCTGGACGCGGACGAATTGAATGAATATAAGAATTCGGGTTCGGGAATTTACAGCGTGACCGTTTACGCCGACAAACTGGCGGAGGGAAATTGCTGTGAACCGACCGAAGACGGATGTTGCGGAAGCGAAAACCCTTCAGCAGAGGAATCGGGTTGTTGCGAAACGGATGGAAACGGCAGTGCGAGCTGCTGTTAATAAAAAAAGGAGAAAGAAAATGAAAAACGAAAATTACAAATTTAAAAAATACGCGGCAGTTTTATTGGTAACGATGATTTTTATGACGGCTTCCAAAATTTGGGGAGCAGAAAAAACCGATGAATCGGAAAACATTCGTCAGCCCGAGACGGCACATTACGCCAAACTTTCGCAACTTGACGGAAAACCGCAACCCGGGCAGGAAAGTTTGGATTCACAAACATTTCCGCTTGCGGAATGGGGAGCGTTGATGAGTTGGAAACTTTTTAAAACTTATTACGCTGAAAAGCCGCTTTCGGCTTTTCAGAAATATGAAATGCCCGCCAACAGTTCAAAACGAACACGGGCTGAACTCGACTATCTTTTGGAATTGCAGCGCACCCGCAGTGCGGAAGAACTGGCCTGGTGTCTGAAAATCGCCGATATTTACTACAACCCGACCATCATCAATCCGGCTGACAAAAATTTTAACCAGAACCGGGATAATCTGTTTTACATCGGACGAAATTTGGGCGGTTGGTATAACCGTGAGAATCTGCCGCTGACCAACGAATTTTTGAGCAAGGTGATCCACGATTCGATGATCTATATGGTCGAGTTCAAATTAAAATACGCCCGCCCACGCCCCTATGCTCTGGAGACAAAACTGAAAGTTGACCGTCCGCTTCCGCACGGTTCATTTCCAAGCGGTCATTCATTCAATAGCTACGTCAACGCCGAATTGGTCTCGCGTCTCGCCCCTGACCGCCGGGATGATTTGATAAATGCGGCACAGGAATTTGCGTGGTCACGCGAACTTCTCGGCGTTCATTATCCGAGCGATTCCGAAGCAAGCAAAATCTGGGCGGGTGAATTTGTCGGGTTTCTTTTTGAGAACAAACAATTTGTTCGTGACTTTAATGCGGTGAAAAAAGAGTGGGAGCAGAAGAAACATTCAAAATAAAATTAGGTAAATGATTTAGAGCCGGAGAAAAAACACTCCGGCTCGGTAAAAAGAAAATATATGAGACAGATAACGACAGATATATCGGCAAAAGAAACAAGTTGGCAGGCGAGAACTTTTAATGTTCTTCTTAAAAAGTTTAATTCTCCGCCAGCTTGCGAAAGAAAATTATTTAATCGGAGCGTAGGCCGACTGCGTTGGGCATTAGGTTTTATTTATTTGTGGTTTGGTCTGTTGAAATTTTTTCCGAATCTAAGTCCGGCGGAAAGTTTAGCCGGAGCGACATTGCAAACTATGACTTTCGGCTATGTGCCGCTCCAACTTTTATTGCTTCTTTTAGCCTTGTGGGAAACCGCCATCGGTCTGGCTTTACTAACCGGAAAATTTCGCCGCCTGGCGATAATCTCACTTTACTTCCATGTTGCGGGAACTTTCTTTCCACTTATCCTTTTTCCGGACCAAGCCTGGATCACGCCCATAATTGCCGCCTCGCTTGAGGGACAATACATTCTCAAAAATCTAATTATTTTCGGTGCGGCATTAGTTATAAATGCCGCGGAAAGTTGTGACAAACATATGGGCTGAGTAACAAATCAGCCTTGTTGGTCAAACCATAAATGTAGTCAAGTAACTGATATTAAACCTTTTACGAGTTTTTGACAGCTTCTAAGAAAATTCTAATTTAATTCTCATCTGTTTCTCAAGATTTTTAATTCCAACCCTTTGTAGTGTGTATGGCAGCGATGCTTTACCGCGAAATTTCATTCTATCGAAGAAATAAAATCGATCATTTTTAGCGGTAAACAGATTCCGTTTGACAATGATGTGACCGCCGCCGGATACAGAGGCCATTTTCAAATTGTGATGAAAAAAAAATCACTTCTGAATGTGAAATGTTTTTTTCAGATTGTCTTATCGAATTTACGGCAAAAATTTTGGTGAAAAAAAGAGTGAAGATTACGGGTGATGAAAAATGGGATTTGACGGCGTGGAAAACCGATGCGTTGGTCAGGAAATGTTCGGAGGAATAGAGCGATGTTGGACTTAATGTTCCTAAAACTTGAAGGCTTGCGGGGCGACTCATTCGCTCCGCGTCACATCGGTGAGATCGAGCTTTCAGGATTCAATTGGAAGCACAAACACGGTGTCGGTGCGGGTGCCGCCGGAGCGGGCAGATCAACGATCAGTGACCTGATCGTTCACAAATCGCGGGACAGAGTTTCCGGTTTTTTGTATGCCGCCTGGACTTCCGGCCGGGTATTTCCATCCGGAGAACTGACGGTTGAAAGAGTAACCGTATCAGGAAACTTGATCCGCACGGTTCGTTACAAATTTGAGTCAATAATTCTGGACTTTATGTCAACTAACAACGGCACCGAAACGATCGAACTCAATTTCGAGAACATGATCATTGGTCTGTGAAAAAACCGGAAGAATAAGGAAAGGAGAAACATTAATTATGGCCGTCATTAGCCCCTTGGATTACGCAAAAAAATATTGGGATCTGGAGTTCCCGATCATCAACGACGATAACCAAATCGTCCGTTATGAAAAAGTCAGGTTCGGTAAATACCGCCTGCATCAGGGCTGGGGGCAGACGCCGCCGGTTGAACCGCCGGGGCTGTCGGATTTTAGGAATGCGGTAATGAGATATGCAGATGGCTTTTTCAACAGCGGTAAAGCCCTGGAATTGAGAGTAAAAAATATCTGGGGCAGTGACGTCTTTCTGAGGTTTAGGACGAGAGGAGAGTTTAGACAACTGCTTACGCGGGCTGTCCAGGCTTTTTCCGGTAAAGGATCGCCGGAAGATGTCCAACTCACTCTCCAACTGGCTGTCCGCTGCGGCGTCGCCACGCACGGCATACAGCAATATTGCGATGAACGAGTGGACACTTACGCCCGGCTGGGTTTGGACTGTAACGGCTTTGTCGGCAATTACCTCCGCTACAGACATTCCGAAACTCAGTGGAACTATTACGACCCGGTCAGTTCCGCCGAGATCATCAACGCTGACATGGGAATCAGTTTAATCACTCTTAGATTGGGCTCTCAGGCGGTTGAAAATGAGGATGCCATGTTTACTCCCCGCCTGCATGTCCTGGCGATGGTTAATAAGGCCGGAATGGTCATTAACGGCGGTTTCGGACCGGTCGGACACATCATGATTCTCGAAGCGATCAATAGTGTGCAAAGACAGGCGGTTTACCCGCCCGTTCCGAAAGAGTATCTAAGCGGACAATATCTTTGGTATTCAGGTGTCGAGGCGACGCCCGCCGTCGGGTTGTCCCGCATCGCCTATGCAATTTTGAAAATAGACAAGGATGGAGTAGCCACAGTGTGGCGTGATGAGGTGAAAAATCTCATCAAGGTGAAGATCTATCCCGTTTTATGAGAAAGGATAAGTAGAAATATGAAGAAGATATTGGACATATCCCTGATTTTAATTTCATTTCTGTTTGTTTACGGAGTTTCGGCCAAAGCCCAGACTCCGAAGCGAATTCAGTTTGCCAAAGGCAAAAGTTCCGCAACGGTTAAAGGAACCACCGGAAAATACGGTGTTACCTACGTTGTCAGGGCAAAGTCCGGGCAAAAATTGGTTCTCAAGCTGACACCAACCAGACAAATTGGCATCAGGGTTGAAACCGAAAGTGCAGATGGAGAAATGGTTCTGCTTCGTGAAGAACAGGGCGGAACTTACGAAATCGGATTGGAAGAGAGCGGAGATTATACGATTTTTATCGGCTCGACCGAAAACAAACCGGTCTCATTTTCTTTATCCGTAAAAATTACAAAACTAGCCGATATTTAAGGCTTTAAATACAAATTATAAAACTTAGGAGAATAAAAGAATGAATTATAAACAAAAGATCAAATGTCTTATGACATTCGCAATTATACTTTGCGTCCAGATGAGCATCTGGGCGAATAATAACAATTCGAAAGACAAGGCAGTCGCGAATGAAGATGTCATTTTGCGGTGGAACCGGGTTTTGATGGAAACTGTCAGCACGCCCGGACAGCATCCGTCAACGATTATGCCGGTGCGAAGCTACGCGATCATGCACGCGGCGATGTTCGATGCGATCAATTCGATTGACGGCACTTATACGCCTTATCTGGTTGATGCCGGTGGTACCAAACACGCTTCCAAAGAAGCCGCCGCCGCTAAAGCCGCGAGGGATGTTTTGACGGCTTTGTATCCGACCCGCGAGGCTGTCTTCGATGTCGAGTTTGCCAATTCGGTTTCGGGCATTCCCGGAAACCGGATGAGTCAGGGAGTAAGAATCGGGCAAATCGTCGCTCAGGAAATTTTAAAAGCACGAAGCAATGACGGCTGGAATGCAACACCGCCGGCATACAATCTCCCGCAAACACCGGGTAACTGGCAACCGACCCCGCCGACTTTTCCCGCCGCAACCTTTACGCATTATCCGGCGGTCGTGCCCTTTGCAATCAATTCCGCCACCCAATTCGCACCAACTGCACTGCCGCCGTCACTGACAAGTGCGGAATACGCGGCGGCTTTTAATGAAGTCAAAGAACTCGGCTCGGCAACGAGTGCGACCCGCACCGCCGATCAGACGTTGGTCGCCAGAGTCTGGGCCAATGTCGGAACTCCGACGAACTTTTTATTCGTCTGGAATAACGTTGCCCGCACGGTCTCGATCGAGCGTAACATTTCGACTGTTGAAAGAGCACGCCTTTTTGCCCTGACCAATATCGCTCTTCACGACGCCTTGCAGACCTCGTTCGCCAGCAAATTCGAACACGGTTTGTGGCGGCCCGTGACGGCGATCCGGCGGGCCGATGAAGACAGCAACCCGGACACGGAACAGGATGCCAACTGGTCATCACTGCTGGGCAATCCGCCGTATCCGAGCTACGCGGGAAATATGGCGACGATCGGCACTTCGCAATCAACGATGCTGGCGTTGTTTTTCGGACGCGATGACATTCGCTTCGATCACACCTGGGAAGGTGCCGGCGGAGCGACCCGCTCCTATCCGGGATTTACGGCAATGGCTGACGAGGCCGCTAAAAGCCGCGTTTACGGCGGGATTCATTTCTCGTTTGACAATGCCGCCGGTCAATCCATCGGGCGAAATGTCGCTAATTACATCTTTCAAAATGTGATGCAGAAACGGCAATGCGTCCGCTAAGAGCTACGGGCAGATGACTAAAGCGGTTGACCGATTGTTCGGGCAAAAATACGAATTCCGTTGCCCCGAATGATCGGTCACCGGTCATCTTGATTTTGAACGAACGGAGAAAAAAGAAATGGCAAAGAAAGAAGTAATTAATTTCAACCGGGATAAAACCACGGGGGTGAACACACATTTCACCGTCGGACCCGGCGGAGGCAACGGTCAGGCCGATGTGATGCTCGTTCAGGCATTGTTTCGCTGCATAACCAACGTATCGCTTCCATTTATCAAGATGAAAGCCGGGCTGACAAGTTCGGATCTGTCTGTTGCCGACGGAATTTGCGGCAAAAAAACCAATCTGTCGATATTAAAGTTTCAACGGGCAAACGCCCACAAGCTGATTCGTGTGGACGGACGGATTCATCCGGCAAGTTATGAAGGAAGAGTGATCGGCTCGGATATGACCGATTACATTTATAAGGACAAAACGGAACCGATTATGACGATCACTCTGTTGCATTTATACGCTTACTACGGCGATCCGTCAGGCGAGTATATCAGTAAACTTATCGCCATCGCTCCCGACCTAAGATCGTGGCTGATCTGATGCTTTGAGTGAAAGTTAAATTTGCGGAAGGCATCAGAGTTTTAGTGTGAAATCTACAAATAATAAATGAGGAAAAAAATAATATGGATACAGCAATGATACAAACAACACCGGAAACGGAAGCGTTGAAAACAAAATTAAAAGCAACCTGGGTTTCGGGCGATTTCAAAAAGATCGCCGAATCCTTTTCCGGCGGTGCCGCCGACTTTGTCGGGCGGTTAAACTTAAAACCCGGCGTCCGCGTTCTGGACGTGGCTTGCGGAACAGGGAATCAATCAATCCCCGCTGCCCGTTCGGGGGCCGATGTCACGGGTGTTGATATTGCCCCGAACCTGCTCGAACAAGCCCGGGAATGGGCGGCCGGTGAAGGCTTGAAAATCCGGTTCGATGAAGGCGATGCGGAAAATCTGCCATATGCGGATGAAAGTTTTGATGTCGTTATGTCGATGTTCGGAGCGATGTTCGCCCCGCGTCCCGAAAAGGTTTCCGAAGAATTAATCCGCGTCTGCCGGCCGGGCGGATTGATCGTGATGGGAAATTGGACGCCGCAATGTTTTGTCGGCGAGATGTTCAAGCTTGTCGGATCACACGTCGCTCCGCCGCCGAATATGCCTTCACCTCTGCTCTGGGGCGATGAACTGACGGTGCTCGAGCGTCTCGCCGCCGGCACATCGGAAATCAGCTTTGACAAGTTCCCGATCTCTTTTACGTTTCCCTTTGACGTGCCGGAAACGATCGAATTCTGGCGGAAGTTTTACGGCCCGACGCACAAGGCATTTGCCGCTCTCGATGAGGACGGGCAGGCATCCTTGCGTCGCGATCTGGAAAAACTCTGGTCGGAAAACAATCTTTCGACAAACGGCACAACCCACGTAGTGTCCGATTATTTGGAAGTAAAAGCAGTCCGCAAATAAAAAAATGAGGCTGTTTCCTTGACAGGGACAGCCTCTCATTTTGTCGTAAAACAGGAGGAGGAGGAGGAGAAAAAAATCAAAAAATCTCAGACAAACGCCGGGCTCAAAACCTGCGGTTTGATAATGCCGTATTCGTCGGCGACCTTGGCCAGAGATTTTCTAAGCTGCATTCTCGCCCGATTGAGCCTTGACATAACCGTTCCGATCGGAATTTCCAAAATCTCGGCGATCTCCTTGTAATCAAACTCCTGGACATCCGCTAGCAGAACGACCGAGCGGTAATGCTCCGGCAATTTATCGAGGGCATTGATGATCTGCTTATCGGTCAGATGCTCGGGGACGGGGTCTGAAAAGGTCGCATTGTCGAAAACAAATTCATCCGATTCTTGAAAGTACTTTGCCTGCGTCGCTTTTTTGCGGCGGTAGTGATCGAATTTATTGAACAGGATTTTATAAAGCCAAGCCCGGCAGTTCGTTCCGAGTTCGAACTGGGAAAAAGATTTCCAGGCCTGCATATAGGTTTCCTGCACAAGGTCTTCGGCATCGGTCTGATTTCTCGTCAATCGGACGGCGGTTCGATAAAGTTCGTTGATATATTCGATCGCTTCGCCTTCAAAAACTTCGGGGGTAATTTCGGTATCCATTTATTTAACTCCTTTAAGATATTTATAATTGCTTTTTTATAAAAAAAATCAGCTCTTATATCTCTTAGTCGTTTGAAACCGAAAATCCTTACAAATTTTTTTCAATTTTTTTTTCCGATTTAATAAACCGGACAATATTTTTACGAGAAGACGCTCAAGAAGAAAGTTAAAATGTTGACGGGATTTAGTTTTAAACCTAAACTCTAAAAACGGCATCTTGAAAAAAGAAGGAATAAATTTCTCCGTAAAAAATATAAATACAAATAATTATGAAAAAATATCTTTATATCGGCTTATTTTTTGCAATCGGATTTTTGTTTATCGGTGAGGCGAATGCTCAGACGGTCAGCGGTTCGCTGAATACGGCTTCAAAAGGAAAAACGGTTCGCGGCTATGTCGTTCTGAATATCCCGAAGGGTCTGCACGTCAATTCCTATAACCCGAAAAGCGAATACGCGATTCCGACCCGCGTGAGCGTCAGCGGTGCGGGCGTCAATGCGTTCGGCGTCACCTATCCGCCGGGCAAAATGCGTAAGTTTGCTTTTTCCGACGAACCGATCAGCGTCTATGAAGGCCGGGCGGTCTTCGGTTTCAAAGTTACCGTGCCGAAAAATTTTCGCGGTAACACGGTTCGCGTAAAAGCGGATGTCCGCTATCAGGCCTGCACGAATGAGGTCTGCTACGCACCGAAAACCAAATCGGTCTGGATCACCGCCAGGGTTCGATGAAACGCTTTCGCCAAATAGTTTTTTACACATTTTTGATTTCAACCATTTTGGTTACGGCTTTCGCTTTCTGGTTTTTTTCGGGTTCGCCCGATGATAAACAGATCGCGAAAGTTTTTCCTTTAAATTCCTATAAACTTTATACCGAAGGAAAAAATGTCACGCTTTTTTCGCTCGATCCAAAAGAAAAAATTGCGGACGCGGAAGATTTTCGGGGATTTTCGGTTTTAAAAAAGGTGGAGATCAAAGACCGCAGTTTTCAGGATTTTCTGAAAGGCTCGTTTATAAAATCTTTGTCGAACGAAAGCGATGAATGCTTTAATCCGCGGCACGGGCTTCGCGTTTCAAATGAAAAGCAAACGGTTGATCTGGTCATCTGCTTTGAATGCGGAAATTTTGAAACGTATTTTGAAGGCAAAAAAAATACGGGAGCGGTGACAAAAAATGCGGAAGTGTTGTTTAATGAAAGTCTGAAATAATGTTGGAAACAGAAAGATTACTGCATCGAAAATTTACCACCGATGATCTGGATAAACTCATTGAGATTCGATCAGACGAAGAGGTAAAAAAATACATCGGCGGCAACAAAATGCAAAATCCCGAGTCGTTGAAAACTCGTCTGGATTTCTACATTTCCTGTTACGAAAAAAACATCGGATTGCACGCGATGATTTGGAAGGAAACCGGCGAGATGATCGGTTGGAGCGGTCTCCAACCGCTTGAAGAGTCGGGCGAAATCGAAGTTAGTTACGGTATGATAAAAGAGTTTTGGAGAAAGGGAATCGGCTTTGAAACAGCTTTGGCCTGGCTCAAATACGGTTTTAAAACTCTCGAACTCGAAAGAATTGTTGCCGTTGCCGATAAGGATAATATCGGTTCGTGGAAAATAATGGAAAAGCTCGGGATGAAATATGAAAAAACGACAATCCATTACGAAATGGAATGTGTTGTTTACGCCATTTCAAAAAACGAGTTTTTTAATTTTCCGGTTGATTAAAACCATTGATCCTTAAAATATTGCTTGTTCCGGCCGAGCGGGAAAGAGCGATGGTTTGGCCGTCGGGTGAAACGGCCAGATTGACGATCTTCTGGTCACTAAAGTCGGTGATCTGTTTGAAAACGCCGTCGTCCACTGAAACAAACCAGAGATTGTTATGGTTCATTTCTTTTCTGGCAAAATAAACCCCCGTGCCGTCGGGTTTCCATCTGACGGAATGATTTTCCGGCTCGAATTTCAAATCCTTTAAATTTTCCTTTGCCTGTTCGGAAAAAAAGACGTATTTCCACGGGTAATTTTCTTTTTCATCGGGATCGTAAAAACTCGAAACGATTTCATCGGGATCAATCGGCGAAACCGCCACCACGCCGGCGGCGTTCTGCAAAATTTTGACAGGTTTTCCGCCCGCCAGAGGCATTTTCCACAAGGCCGTCGGGCCGCGGCCGGGCGAATGATAGAAAAGCCATTTTCCGTCAGCCGAAATATCGTGTCCCATCTGTCCTTCAACGCCGTTTGTAATCTGCTTTAAGTTTTTTCCGTCCAGATCAATTTGCCAGATATGCCAGTTGCCGGTGCGGTTTGATTGGAATAAAACGGAGTTTCCGTCGGGCGTGATCTTCGGATAAACATTGATGATATTTTTATCGAAGGTCAGTTGCTGGTCGTCCAGAGTTTCCAGATTGATCTTCCATAAATTCCCGTCCGAACGCTCTTCGGTTTTGACATAGACAAGTTCGGCACCGTTCAAAGTCCAGGCAATACCGTGTCGGCCGTAGCTGGCCAGAGCTTGCGAAGTTATCTGACGAACCTGTTGCGGATCTTCGGCGGAAACCGTAAACAGATTTGCTCCGCCGATGGTTTCCGAAGCGATGATCGAATTTGAATCGGAGGCAAGGTTGAACTCGCTGTAATTATTCGTGTCATTGGTGATTTTTGCGGCGGTGCCGTTGGGATAGGAAAGATGCCAGAGTTGAGCGAATTTTTTGGACCTTTCCCGGGCTGAGACGATCAGACCGCTTGCATCTTTGAGCCAAAATGCCTGATAGGCCGTTTCCCAGTCGGGATGACTGAGCCGTTTTTCTTTTCCCGTCTCTATATCTATCTCGATAAAATAACTGCGGTTTATATTTTTATCCTGACCGGAAATCTGTGTGTGGGCCGAAACGACAAATTTGCGTCCGTCCGGCGACCAGGCGGGATATGTTCCCCAATCTTGAAAAAAGTCCGGCGGTTTTCGCGTTGCGATAATCCTTTCGCTGTTTCCGTCGGTCTGGCAGGTCATCAGGTAATACTCGTTTTCCGACGGGTTGTAGCGAAAAAAGGCAAGCTGTTTGCCGTCGGGTGAGATCGAAAAATAATGGCGGACATTTGTAATTATCTTCCGGTTTGTTCCGCCGAAGATCGGCACCTGATAGACGGTGGATTCGGGATTATCTTTTTCCCGCGTGATGTAATAGAGATAATTACCGTCGGCGGAAAAATTCAGAGACCTGATCTCGAACGGTTTCGGTTCGACAATGACCGTTTCGCTTCTGGTCGAAGCGTTCTGCAAGATTATGCTCGACGTATTGTTTTCAAGCCGGACATAAGCGATATTGCGGTTATCGCGGGAGATCGCCGGATAAAATGCTTTGCCCGAATTGGTGATTCGCGTAAATTCGATTTTGTCCGTTAAGACGCGGATTTTTGAAGAGTTATTTTCCTTGGATTGCCAGAACCAAAAAACCGCACCGATCATAAAGAAACTCAAAACGGAAGTTGTTACAGTTAGGAAAATATTATTGTTTGTAAAAAATCTCGATTTGGAGGAAGGAATTTGCCGGGCTTGATTTTCCTGACGGTTTCTTTCGAAGGAATCTTCTTCGGAAATGATTCTTTCGGCGATGAACTGCCGTTCAAAAGTTTCGCGTTCAATGGAAAATTCTTCCGTTTCGGTGATTTCTCTGACTTCACCTAAAAACCGGTAACCCCGACGGGGAATATTTTTTATCAAATCTTTCTCAATTCCGTATTTTTCAAACGCTTTTCTTAAACGGTAGATATTTTGGGTTAAAACGCTTTCTTCGACGAAACTGTCGTTCCAAACCCGGTCAAAAATTTCGTCTTTCGTCACCAAACGCCCCGAATTTTCAACCAGAACGCAGAGAACTTCAATCGCTTTGAGCGGCAGATCCACACTCTCATCCGCAAACCGGAGAGTTTTCCGACGCATATTCAGCCGGAACCCGTCAAACTCCATCAAATTGTTGATTTCATTGCTCATACGCTCTCAGTTAGAGATAAATGAGAGTTAATTCAGATTTAAATCAAGACATTTTAGAACTCTTTTTATTAAAAAATTCATAAGCCGGAGAATTCAATGTTTGAGTTCTGATTATAAACGATAAAGCCGTATGAAAAAAGAAATTTTCTTGATCAGCGAAAAATATGAACGGATCAAAATCCGGAAAAAACGCACGATGGCGACGACGGCGATCTGCAAAG
Source organism: Pyrinomonadaceae bacterium (assembly GCA_041940665.1). Lineage (GTDB taxonomy): Bacteria > Acidobacteriota > Blastocatellia > Pyrinomonadales > Pyrinomonadaceae > Aridibacter. Next base: position 12,737 of record JBGTRS010000005.1, read on the forward strand.
ACTGCGGTCAACGGTTCGACTGGCTGACGGTTACGGAAGCGGCTGAACTGTTTGGCACGGACAGAGAAGAGATAAAGAAAAAACTGTTGATTTTAAGGAGAAAGATTGATGAACACGAAAAGAAGATACATTAAGCTCAAGCAGGTTGGGATTTTTATCACCTTGTTTTTCTTAATGATATTTGGGGAAAACGGACAAGCACAGTCCCAAACAACTATCTCGCCATTTGAAGGTAGCGAACACTGGGCAGAGTACAAAGCTGATTTTGACCGGTTTGCTTTAGCTGAAGCGGGTGATACGAAGAAGATTTTTACGATCGAAGGTCGTCTCGTCAGCAACATTTACAGCAAACCGGAATCTAAAAGCACTTACGAAGTTTTCCGAAGTTATGAGCGTGAGTTAAAAACGAGCGGCTTTAAAGTATTATCGAACTCAACAGATAAAACAAAAACCTATTATCTTTTGAGCAAACTTTATGGTCATGGTTCAACGAACCATCTCAGCAATCGCAATTACAGTACCAAAGTTCGCGGTCTGGTTCCTTATTATCAATCATTACTATCCGGTGGTGAATACTATTTGTCCGCCAAAAGAGAAAACCAAGGCCGGATAACCTATGTGGCTGTAGTTCTCAATAAACCGAGTGCAATCGGAGTAAAATATAGTCATATGTACATGGTGGATATTCTGGAAGTCGCCAATATGGAAACCGGAACCGTCCAGATTACCGAAGAATTGCTCACATCAAAAATCGAAGCCGAAGGCAAAGCGATCATCTACAGCATTTATTTCGATACGGACAAAGCCGAAATTTTGCCGGAATCGAGAACGGCTCTCGAAACCATTGCCAAATATCTGAAAAATCATTCCAACCAACGGTTTTACATCGTCGGACACACGGACGATACGGGAACTTTAACTCACAATATGGATCTTTCCGAACGGCGTGCCTTAGCCGTTGTCAATTCTCTCAAAACTGAATACGGAGTTGATGCCCGCCAAATCGAATCAAAAGGTGTCGGACCGCTCACGCCCGTCGCCTCAAACGAAACGGCCGAAGGAAGACAGCTGAACCGGAGAGTAGAAATGGTTCTGAAGCTGGGCAATTAATAAATTGAAACACGGAACTTGACGAAAGGTTCGATCAGTTCTGGCAGAGATCGGAGTCCAACCGATAAACAGACGGAATGACCAAAAAATAAAGGAGGAAATTTTTACCATGCAAGCTAAAACCATAAACAACAATTTACTTCGATTAATCTCGATCTTTCTATTTTATTCTCTGATTTTAACTTTGGTCATACCCGCGATGTTTTTGTCCGAGACGGTTTCCGCACACAATGAGCAAAACTCATATAAACAGCAACCGGAAAATTTTTCCGGCAATATTCCCGTCCATTTTGAAGAAAATCGCGGTCAATTCGACAGCCGCGTTAAATTCTTCGCCCGCGGAACTAACGGCTACTCGCTTTTCTTGACCGGAACCGAAGCGGTCTATGTACTACGGGGGAGTTCTTCAGAGTTCAGGGTTCAGAGTTCAAAGTTCGAGAAAAAGGAAACTCTGAACTCTGAACCCGAAACTCTGAACCCGGCAAAAGCGACCGCCGTTTTTATGACACTCGTCCGGGCAAATGAAAATACAATCTCAAAAGGTTTGGAAGAAATGCCGCACCGGACGAATTACTTCAAAGGCACTGAATCAAACTGGCGGACGGAGATTCCGAATTTCAGACAGATTCGGATGGAGAATATCTATCAGGGAATAGATGCGGTCTGGAAAGGCAAGCAAGATGGAGCGATTCAATATGATTTTGTGGTTGAGCCGAATGCCGACCCGGATAGAATCGAATGGGAGATCGAAGGAGCGGAAGATGTTTCGATTGATGAGACGGGCGATCTTTTGATCAAGACCGAATACGGCACGATCCTTCAGCAAAAGCCATTCACCTTTCAGGAAGACGAAACAAACGGACTCAGACAGGAGATCGAAAGCGATTTTGTCATCAGATCAAAGACCGAAGATCAAAGACCAAAGACCAAAATCGGATTTGAGATCGGCCCTTACGACCGCACAAAAACCTTAACCATTGATCCGACCGTGGTATTAGGCAATCTCTCGTTTTCAACCCTTCTCGGCGGCGGAGATAATGATGGCGGAAGCGATATAGCCATTGATCGGGCGGGAAATGTTTATGTTACGGGATTTACCCGTTCACAATCATTTCCAACCACATCGGGAACTTTTGATACAACGCAAAATGGTGAAGCTGATGTTTTTGTAACAAAGTTTAATGCGTCCGGCTCGAATCTGATTTATTCGACCTTTCTCGGCGGAAGCGATGATGATACGGGCGAAGGTATTGCCGTCGATGCATCGGGCAATGCTTTCATTACAGGTTACACGTTTGACGGAACAACCGACTATCCGACAACAGCGGGAGCTTATGACGTTACCTTTAACGGAACAGATGATGCCTTTGTTACCAAACTTTCTGCAACAGGCTCAACTCTAACCTACTCTACATTTCTCGGCGGAAGCAGTAGTGATGAAGGCAATGGTATTGCCATAGATTCCGCTGGCAATGCTTATGTTACAGGCGTAACTCTTTCAACGAATTTTCCGACAACAATTGTGGCTTTTGATACGACCTATAACGGCGGCGGAGATGTGTTTGCCACAAAGTTCAATGCCGCCGGCTCAGGGATTTTCTATTCCACCTACATCGGCGGAAGCAGTATTGACGAAGGCAACGCAATTGCCGTAGATTCCGTGGGCAATGCTTTTATTACGGGAGAAACTTTTTCAACCAATTTTCCCACAACCGGTTCAGCTTTTGATACATCGCTAAACGGTTTCTCCGATGTTTTCGTAACAAAGCTCATTGCCTCGGGAGCTTCGTCTCTGATCTATTCCACGTTCATCGGCGGAAGCAGCAACGACAGAGGCAACGCCGTCACCTTGGATTCTTCGGGCAATGCTTTTATTACGGGCAATACTACCGACGGCACGACTGATTATCCGACCACATCGGGAGCGTTTGATACGACTCATAACGGTTCTACCGATGCTCTCGTAACAAGACTGAATTCAGCCGGCTCAAACCTTGTCTATTCTACGCTTGTCGGCGGAAGCGGAGGTGAGGTTGGCAACGGCATTGCGATTGACCCATCGGGCAATGCTTTTATTGCCGGAGACACCGGTTCAACCAATTATCCGACCAGTCCGGAAGCTTTTCAAGGTCATCATAATGGCAGTTCTGATGCGTTTGTATCCAAGTTCGGCGATTACTCGATATCGGGAAGGACGCTCGATACCGCCGGTGATCCGCTTGCCAATACGGCCGTTTCGATGAGCGGCAACACTTCCGGCTTTATGCTTTCCGATGCGGACGGTTATTTCTACTTCGGCAACACCAGCACCTTCGGCGGAACACATATCGTCACGGCGATCCAGACACTCTACAATTTTACGCCGCCGACCTATGAAGCCACTATGAATATCAATAAAGAGATAAACTTCACCGGTCGCCCGACCTCTTCGGGACCGACCGCTTCTCCGGCTGACCTTGGCGGTCAGGTTCGTTCAACGGTCGGAAACGTCGGTCTCCCGAACACAAAGCTGAATCTGATCGATGTTGTCAGCGGTCAGGTTTTAGTAACGACCTCGGATGCCAACGGCGATTATGAGTTCGGGGCGGTTATGACCGGAATTTTCTACCTCGTTGTGCCGGAACGCGAAGGCTACACTTTTAATCCAGCCATCTATGAAGTCAATCATTTCAATGACAATCTCGGACTGCATTTCAGTGCTTCGCCGAACTCTCCGCGACCCGTCAATGATTTTGACGGCGACGGCAAGACCGATCTGGCCGTCTTTCGCCCTGAAAACGGCGTTTGGTATATTTTGAATTCTCAAGATAACTCAGTTACGGCAAGACAATTCGGCGTTGCGGGCGATGTGCCGGCCGCTTCGGATTACGACGGCGACAATCGGGCGGACATTGCCGTCTATCGTCCGGCGGAAGGCATCTGGTATCGGCTCGATTCAACCGACGGAGAGTTTCACGCGGTTTACTTCGGACAAGCGGGCGATCTGCCCGTCCAGGCTGATTTTGACGGCGATGACAAAACGGACTTAGCGGTTTATCGTCCTTCGACGGGAGTCTGGCATCGCTTACTGAGCGGTGACGGAAGCTATCAAGCGATAAAATTCGGAATCGAAACAGATATTCCCGTTTCCGCCGATTATGACTCGGATGGCAGAGCCGATCTGACCGTTTTCCGCGACGGCATCTGGTATCGGCTGAGAAGTTCCAACGGGCAGATCGAAGGATTCCAATTCGGTTTGCCGGGAGATAAGCCCGTCAGAGCAGACTTTGACAGCGACGGGCGGATGGACACAGCCGTCTATCGTCCATCGAACGGCGTCTGGTATTGGATCGGTTCAATGAACGGCGATTTTCAAGCCAGACAGTTCGGCATTTCTACGGATACGCCGGTTGCGGCGGACTACAACGGCGACGGCCGCTTTGAACAGGCCGTCTTCCGTGACGGAGTTTGGTATGTCCTCAGGAATGACAGTTCTTTTTATTCAGCTCAGTTCGGACAGACCGCAGATGTGCCGATTCCCTAACTCTTCCCGTTTGAAACGAGGGAGCGTGAGACAAGCATTTTCTTCACGCTCCTTTCAAGTTCGGGGTTTAAAACATAAAAATCAACAGGGTTGATTTAGACATTAAATGAAAAAAGGAGATTTAAAATGACATTATTCGGCTGTATCGGAACACCTAATTCAATCGGAGCCCACGGGAGTATCACGGAAGTTTATATGCGTCTTTCCCAGCGAGGCATCGTTGCACCGGGACATTCTACTGTCAATGGCGTAAGCGTTACGCCGTTAAAGGGAGCTTTACAATCCAGAGGAATGGATGGTTTTACATTTATGAATGTTTTCGGATTTTTCTTTCATTCAAATTTAGCAAATATTGATGCTCTCTCCGAGCGTCGAATTGTTGCCGTAACTTCAAGCGGAGAGATTGATTGTTTTGCTCAATTTAGTTCCAAGTCTCTGGCCGTACCGGATATTTCTACTTTTACAAATGCCTTTCAACTGATTTCTTTTTTAGGGAAAATTGGAGTAAGTCAGCATCAATTTGAAGGTCTGCTCAATACCGTCGGCCGACAGGTTCAAAACAGTTATTCAAACCAAGCGTCAAATACCAATCCTTCCAGACATTTTCAAAATGTCAGAACAAACACACAGCAGTTGGGAATTATCGAAAAACTCCGCTGGTTTAATACTTTGAGTAAGGCCCTGACCCCAAGTGCCGATCGGGTTTTTATATTGGCCAGAATCATAAACTGAAGCTTTCTCTGACAACAAAATAAGATTACGGCTTCCGCCGGCAGGTCAGAGTATGAATTTTTAAAAAAAGAAAAATTTGTAAAATTTCACCGGTCTCACCTATAATTTAAATACGGTTTTTCTCAAGCCGTGTTTTTTCTCTCAACCCGTCAAAAAAATGAAACCAAATATTCCAAAATTAATCTTTGCCGTTTTAGCTTCAATTTATTTTCTGTGGATCGCCGCCGTGCCGATGCAGGGAAGTTTTCTCGATCTGATTGATCTGCCGGTTCACGAAACGGGGCATCTTTTATTTCGCCCCTTTGGCGAATTTATGATGGTCGCGGGTGGCTCGCTCTTTCAGATCATAATGCCCGCCGTCTTTGTCGGTTATTTCATCTGGCACGAAAAACCCTATTCGGCTTCGATGGTTCTGTTTTGGGTCGGACAGAGCATATTAAATGTCTGGGTTTATGCGTCCGATGCGGTCGTTATGCAGCTTGTTTTGACCAGCGGTTTGACCGGAAGCGAGGGAAGCTTCCACGATTGGAACTATCTTCTTACTCAAACGGGCTTGATCGGTTCGACTTCGACGGTGGCCGCTTTCATCAGAATTTTTGCGACGCTCACGATTCTTGCGGCGAGCGGACTTTCGGTTTATTATTCTTTCAAAGATTCGGAAAGATAAGTTTAAAACTGAAAGATGAAAGCAACATTGATCACGGGAGCATCGAGCGGAATCGGTGAGGCGTTTGCCAGACGCCTTGCGGCGGAAGGACATAATCTTGTTTTGGTCGCCCGAAGCGAAAAAAAACTCGCTGAAATTTGTGATCATTTGATGGTTGAACACGACATAACCGCCCATTACGTCGCCATTGATCTCAATGATTATCAAGCCGATTTGCGTCTTTTTAAAGAAACCGAACATCACGAGATCGAGGTCGAATGGCTCATAAACAACGCCGGTTTCGGTTCGATGGGCGATTTTTCCGAACTCGATATCGAACGCGAACTCGAAATGATCAGTCTTAACATAATGGCTCTGGTCGCTTTGACGCATCGGTATCTGCACAAAATGCGTGAACGCAAAAGCGGCACGATCATCAATGTTTCTTCCACCGCCGGTTTTCAGCCGATCCCGTTTATGGCAACTTACGCCGCAACGAAAGCCTTCGTGACATCATTTTCCGAAGCCATCGCCGAAGAAAATCGCCCTTACGGAATAAAAGTTATGGCACTTTGTCCGGGAGCGACCGAAACGAACTTTTTCAACGCTTCGAATATCAAAGACCCGGTTAAAATAAAGGGAACGCAGACCGCTGAAGAAGTCGTCGAAGCCGCTCTGAACGGACTCGAAAAAGGCAAACAAAAAGTCATTTCGGGTTTATTGAACTCCCTGGTCGCCCATGCCGCCACACTTGCCCCGAATTCTCTGGTGACAAAACAGATCGCCAACACCTTGCGACCGAAGATTGAAAAGGAAAAAGAAACAAAAAATAAAACCGGAGAGTAAGCAAGCCCTGCTTGCCTGAGTGCGATAGCACGAAAAATATGGCGATCTTTAAAGTGTGATCTCGACTTCAAAGTTCGCCATATTTTTTCGCATCACAAATGCTCAATGTAAGCAGGGCTTGCTTACTCTCCGATCGGTTTCCCGTTTTTAACCGTTATAACCTTGGCGTTTTCGCCGAAATCCTCAACAAAACTTTCCTTCGAGGTCGTGACGAAAGTCTGTGTTTTATCCGATAAAAATTCGAGCAGTTGACCGATGCGTTTGTAATCGAGTTCGGCATCTATGTCGTCGAGCAAAAAAAGCGGATATTCCTTGTGCTGTTCAAAATAGACCGACAGATTGGCGATGAGCAGGATCAGCAAGGCACTTCTTTGCTGACCGGATGAGCCGTATTTCCGCAGGTCTTTGCCGTCGAAAGTTATTTCCAGTTCGTCGCGGTGCGTCCCGATGAGCGAATACCCCGCATACATCTCCGCCGGAATCCGCAATTTCAGACGCTCGGCGATCAGTGCCGCGTAATCCGAAAGATCGCCTTTGCCTTCGAGCGAAGATGCGTAGCGGATCGAAACCTCTTCGCGTTCGAAAAGTTTTTTTTCCAGAACCTCGTTTAATCTTTCGACAAAACGCAGACGGGCTTTGTAAATCCGCGTCGCCAGCTGGATAAGTTGTTCGTTCCAGGGCTCAAGCAGTTCGGTAACTCTTTCGATGGAATATTCCTCGTCCCGGGCCGTTTGCAGAAGCGAATTTTTTTGTTTGATAACGCGGTTGTAATCCGAAAGCGTCTGGACAAATGGCGGATAGATGGCGACGATGCCGCCGTCCAAAAATTTGCGTCTCGCCGACGGTTGTCCGCGGACGATCTCAAGTTCGTCGGAGTTGAAGATAAGCGTATGAAGCTGACCCAAAAATCTTTGAACGGTTTCTTTTTTGTTGTTGACCGTTAGAGTTTTCGCGTTACCCTGCATAATGACCTGAAGTTTGCGGACGATCTCCCGGCTCTGGCGGACTTCGCCGCGAACGATCGCCATCGGTTCCTCGAATTTTATTGATTCGACAAGGCGGGCGGTTTTGAAAGATTTGGTCGTGGCAAGTATATAGATGGCTTCAAGCCAATTGGTTTTTCCGTGTCCGTTGTCGCCGGAGATGATGTTCAAGCCTTTTCCGCATTCGATTTTCCCTTCAAGATTGCGGAAGTTTTCCGCTTCAACCGACTCTAGTAACATGCAACTATTTTATCATAATGCTATACTAATGACCGCTCTCCTTTTCTGGAAAATCACCTCTTTTATTAATTTATGTTAAATAGTGTTAAATATAGTTTAACACATATAATAAAATTATTACTTTTTATAAAATATGAAATTTTTGTCTTTAATTATCCTACTTTTTGCCTTTTCGGTTTTTGCTTTCGGTCAGCAAAATACCGGCACGGCGGCACAAAATTTTAATGCCGTAACGATTAACGGGGAAAATATCGAGCTTTCGCAGATGAAAGGAAAGGTTGCCGTTCTGACCTTTTGGTCAACCAAATGTCAGATATGTGTGGCTGAAATTCCGAACTTAAACAGATTGGTTGAGAAATACGACAGCGAAAAGGTTGTTTTTATCGGCTTGACGATGAATAACGAAGTTATGCTCAATGATTTTCTCAAGAAAAAACATTTTAAGTTCCACATCGTACCGAACAGTCTCGGGGTTGTTCTGAAATACGCCGACCGGGATTCAAAAGGGCGGCTCCTGATGGGCTATCCGGCTCATTATGTCGTGGATCAAACCGGAAACGTCGTGATGAAAACAAGCGGTTTTGATAAAACTCCGAAACTCGATCAGACGATCACAGACCTTCTCAAAACCGAATAGGTTCTGCTACAATAAAAGAGATTGCCGGAAACGCGGCAATCTCTTTTTTCTACTCCAAACTTCCACCACCAGACATAAGATGAAATTTAAACGTGAAAACTTTCTGTATGAAATTTTGATGGTTCTTTTCTGGATCGGAACGGTTTTTGTTTCCAGGAAATTTTTGAACCGATAATTTCTGTGTAATTTCAAACCAATATAAAAAAACCAGGCCGTCTTTCAGTTTGAGAAAATCGGGCGTTTGCGGTATATTTGCAAATTGCCGGTTTTGCGGAGAAGTAGCATAATTGGTAATGCAGTAGTCTTGAAAACTACCGCCCTTACGGGCTTGCAGGTTCGAGTCCTGTCTTCTCCGCCATATTTACAATTTTTGATTTTTTTTTCATAAAAGCCCGTGAATAGAAATTCACGGGCTTTTATGAATTTAGAGAAAATTAAATTCGGCCACAAAAGAGAATTGACTTTGGTAAAATCAAAAACTATCCTCATAATTTCCCTGAAAAATGACGAAGATAAATGAGAAAAGTCTGAACAAACTGCCGATCGGCATATTCGATTCCGGTGTCGGCGGTCTGACGGTTTACCGGGCACTGCATAAACGTCTGCCGAACGAGCATTTTATATATTTGGGCGATACGGCCCGAGTTCCCTACGGGACGAAATCGCTGGCGACGGTCGAACGCTATGCGATCGAAAATTCTTCATTTCTGGCCTCACGCGGAATCAAACTGCTGGTCGTCGCCTGCAACACGGCTTCGGCTCTGGCACTTCCGAAGGTTCGGGAAAAGATCGGCATCGAGGTTGTCGGAGTGATCGGCCCCGGAGCGAGAAAAGCGGTTGAAATTACTAAGAAGAAAAGAAATCCGAAGATCGGTGTGATCGCCACGGAAGCCACCGTTTCGAGCAATGCTTACGCGGATTCGATCCGCAATGCTTCCGCCGAGGCAAAGATTCTGCAAACCGCGTGTCCGCTTTTCGTTCCCTTGGCGGAAGAAGGTTGGACGAAGGAGGCAGAAACATTTTCCATCGCCCGGAAATATCTCGACAAGGTCAGAAAGTTCAAACCGAACGCACTTGTCTTGGGCTGTACGCATTACCCGATCCTGCGTGATGTCATTCAGCAAACCGTCGGCGACGATGTAGCTTTGATTGATTCGGGTGAAGCCACTGCCGAAGAGGTTGCAAAATTACTGGAAGCGAGAAGTTTATCCAACCCGGAACAAATTTCTTACAAACACAAACGCCGTCTGTGCGACGATCTGGATCATTTTTATGTTACGGACGCGGCGGAAAGATTCGCCAAGGTGGCCGAGAGATTTTTGGGAGCAAAACCTTCCAAACTCGAAGCGATCGAGGTTTTTGAGGTTAAGAATTAAATCAAAAAAGGTGAGATTTATGCTTTTGGCACAAATCTCACCGAAATTGTTTTTAGTTCGAACCAAAACCGGGAAATTAAAGTTTAGTCCGGCATAAAACCTATCTTCCTTTAACCATTTTCAGACCTGAAGACAATGCCGAAATATTAAGGTTTATGACATCTTCTTCAACCACAACGACCTGCGGTAAAAATTCATAACCCTTGCTTTCAGGAGAGATCACGACCGTCTGACCGACCGGAATATTTTCGAAGCGGTAGTAACCGAAATGATTCGTCACACTCGTGTATAAATCCCCGTTCGAATCGGTCAATCTAACCAGCGTTCTGGGAATTCCCCGGCCGCTGCCGTCGAGAATTCTTCCTCTGATCGAAGCCGCCGCGGCCGATGGGGCGAGCGGAACTTCGATCGAGCCGATCTCCACCCGTGAATCTATCAGACGGGCAACATTCGACCTTTGATCAAATAAAAGTGCCGTATGCGGATTTTTATTGTTCGGATTGGATGCACAGGTATTTGTAACGACGCAATTGTCGGCGGCATTCATAGCCGGACTGAAATTTGTAGGCATTCTTGAATCGGTCGGCCCGCCGTTATTTTGCAAGGGGCCTAAAAGCGGATCAATGATCTGATTTACGATCACTATATTCCCGACCAAATCCAATCTGGCATTTGGTTGCGGGGTTGTTCCGACAAAGACGCTTGCTTCAAAATAAACTTCGACGTCGCGATTACAGCCGATCAGATTATATCCGAGCGAATTGAAACTACCCAAAACACCAAGCAGATCGGAATTCAGTAATTCTATGCCGAATAACGATCTATTTTCGGCGATTATCGTGTTCCGTAAGTTCGTTATGCCCAGCATCGAACCGTCCAAAAGACTAACCACACCGCCGCCGACCAATGTGGATTGATTATGGGTGATGGTATTGTTGGTCAGATGTGTTTGACCGCCGGCATTCAGAAGCCCGCCGGCCGCCGCCAAACTGTTATTGTTGGTAATGGTTGTGTTGGTAATGGTCGTTATTGACAGTTCATTGCTGACGCCGCCGCCGCCGGCATCGCCGCCGGGAACGAACGGAACTCCATTACATCTGTTTCCGTTGATAAGCGAATTCGTAATGATCGTTTCCGCTCCCAATCGGGTGGCAACGCCGCCGCCGAAGGTCGTGGCTTCATTGTTAAAAATATGAACTTCGTGCAATTTTAAAGTCGGTTTTCCGGTAAGGACTCCGAGCAGAGCACCGTTCAAAATTCCGCCGCCGTCACCGGCTAAAGTGTTCAAGACCGGCAATGCCAGGCCGTCGGTAATTGTTAAGCCGTTTATCTCCGCCGAAAAATCTCCGCCTAAGACGGGCGTGGCGACCAAAAATATACGACTAAAGTTACTTCCGCTGACGGTCAAGTTTCTCGCTCCCGGGCCGTTGATGGTTACATTACTGCTGACAACCAACTGTCCTCTTTGAAGAAAAATTGTTCCGCTTAAAGCAGGAGCAAAGTTTATTATATCGAAATCGGGTGCTTCGTTTGCTTCATCTATAGCTTCACGCAAAGTGCACTGATTGACGTCACATCCGTCCGACTCGTCATCAGCCAAAGTCGTCACGACATAAGGCGTGTTCGGTGCGGCCGGACCTTCAACGGCACCGATGTCAATAGTTGAATTTGCAACCCGCGGAAATCCTGTCCCTCTCTGATCTGTGGTCAGCGAAGCCGGCGGATTGTTCGACGAACAGGAACTGTCCGTGACGCAATTATTACCGGCGTCAAGAGCGGGACTTCCGACAAGCGGTAAGCGGGTGTCGGTCGGGCCGCCGTTGTTTTGCAGATTGCCGAGCAACGGGTAGATGATACCCAAACCGGATTCGCTTCCGACAATGTCGCTGTTCGGATTCGGGATCGGAAAACTGACGGCAACATTGACATTATTACCGATCAAGTTGTGTCCTCGCGAGGTAAAAGTTCCCAACAGGTCGGAACTGATCAGATTGGTATTTAATACTGCCAGGTTGCGGGCGACGATGTTGTTTCGCATAAAGGCACTGCCGATCAGCGGGGAAACACCGAGATTGACGACTCCGCCGCCGTCCGTAACGGCTTGGTTATCGGTAATCGTGTTGCTTATTAAATTTATGTCACCGAGAGAATTGCTGATACCGCCGCCTTCGGCCAGAGCGGAATTGTTTGTGATGGTCGAATTGGTGATCGTCGTAAAAGCGTTGCTGAGCAGTTCGGTTCCGGTGTTGCTCACACCGCCGCCGCCTAATGTGGCCGTATTGCCGGAAATAGTTGATCCGGTGATAGTTGTCCGGGCGACTGTCAATAAAATTGCCCGCGTGGAAATTCCGCCGCCGAATGTGGTCGAGTGATTATTGCGGATGGCAACTTCCGAAAGATTTAATGTTCCGCCGTTGGTATTTAAGATTCCGCCGCCGTCGCTGATCGAGACTCCGTCAAATGAAATCGGAAAGGCTCTGCCGTCGGCGACCGTCAAACCGCTGATAACTGCATCCGTATTTACACCGGCAATTACGAAAACGCGGCTCAGATCATTTCCGCTGACAGTCAGATTTCTGGCACCGGGACCGTTTATCGTGATATCGCTCGTAATTAGCAAAGCATTTCCGTTTAACGTAATGGTTCCGGTTGCGGCAGGAGCAAAATTTATCGTATCACTGACGAAAATCGAAGCGTTTGCATCGGCGATAGCTTCACGTAATGTGCAAAGTCCCGTCCCGCATCCGTTTGACTCATTATCTAACGTCGTATTAACGGTATATGTGGCAGCGTAAACATTTGCGGATATTAAAAGGCTGATTAATAAAAAAGTAGCGTGGATTAATTTATGTAGAAATGGGGGTAGTTGTGGTAGAACAGATTCTTTTGGCAATCTTTCTTTCCAACCCCTGTTTGAATGCGTAAAAGTCATAACAAACTTCTCCCGGGTTTGGTGTAAGAGTTAAAAGATTAATCAAAAATTTTGGAAATCAATGATCTTGAACTTCTCTGTAGAAGTGGCAGAATAGCGTGTTTAATTCCGCCTTATAAAATTATAAGCAAATTCAGGCAAAAATATCAACACTTTTAAGCTTATTTTAATTATGTTTAACATCACTTTTGTTTTCTAAAGAAGCATTGACAATAGTGAGAACGCCACTTATTCTCTATTTTTTCAATAAAACTTTTACTGAAACGAAGATAAAAGAGATTTATCATAACCGTATAAACGGAAAATTTAAGAAAGGAAACTGATGGAATATACAAGAATAGATAACAGACGATTGGACGAAATCAGAAAGACAAAGATCACTCCGAACATCTCACCTTACGCGGAAGGTTCGGCACTCATCGAAGTCGGCGGAACAAAAGTTTTGTGTATGGCGACGGTCGAAGAACAGGTTCCCTACTGGATGCGAAATACAGGAAAAGGCTGGGTGACGGCGGAATATGCGATGTTGCCAAGAGCGACGCATACGAGAATCAAACGCGAACGACCGAATGCTTCCGGCAGGACGATGGAAATCCAACGGCTCATCGGCCGAAGTCTGCGGGCGATTGTGGATTTGGAAAAACTCGGCGAACGGCAGGTTTTTGTTGACTGCGATGTCATTCAAGCCGACGGCGGAACCCGGTGTGCTTCGATCACGGGTGCCTATGTCGCCTTAAATCTCGCCTGCAAAAAACTGGTCGGGACGGGGAAATTAAACGCTTCGCCGATCCTGAGCGAAGTCGCCGCCGTCAGCGTCGGAATGGTCGAAGGCACGCCGCTTCTCGATCTCGAATACGAAGAAGATTCGACCGCCGAAGTTGATATGAACATCGTCTGCACCGGCTCGGGAAAATTCATCGAAATCCAAGGCACCGCCGAACAAGAACCTTTCTCACGCGACGAGATGAACGAGATGCTCGAACTCGCCGAAAAAGGCTTAGAGGAACTTTTTGCTATTCAAAGAAACTGTTTGAATTCATAGTTTGTAAACTTTTTGGCAACAGATCTTCATTTTTATCGTCAAAGAGGCGGACGAACGAATTATTCGTTATAAAAAAAAACTTAACAATCATTTAATGGAGAAACTATGAAATTGAAAAGAATTCTTTTATCAACTTGTCTTTTACTCATTGGAAGTCTGACGGTTTTTGCCGATTCGCCCTTGACTTCGACCGATTTTGCCGACGCTTACGCAAATGAAGAAATCGTCATCAAAGCCTCAAAAACCAACGGCGTTTTAACAAATGAGCTTATGGATTATTTGACCGATCAGAAGAATCCGCTCGATGTAAAAATGGCTCTCATCAACAAACTCGGTTGGAACATCAACAATAAAAACAACGCCGAAATCTTTATGAATTACCTGAAATTAAAATATAAATATTCCGATATGGAAAAATTTTTGAAAAAGGGTAAGAAAGACGATCTGCTTTCAATGGCGTATATCAAGGCGATGGACAATTATTTCAACGTCACGGAAGCCGTCAAGATCGCCGAGAAAGCCTTAAAGAAAAATAAGAAAAGCCGCACGGCAAACCTCATCGCCGGTTTGATCAAAGCTCAACAAGCCATGGACAACAATTGGTGTGAAGTCTATAAAATTACCAACAGCGTCCGCGAAAACAAAAAATTAAAGGACGATATTCGACCCGAAGCCGTCAAAATCATCTATGATTATATGGACGGCTACGGAGATTCTTGTCAATAAGTAAGATAGCTCACAAGTTTTTGAAATCGTATCAGTATATTAAACGAAAGATTGCGTATTGTGTTAATTTAACAAGAAGCAACAGTTTAATATACTGATATTTACATTTATGAGCGAAAAACAATTTGAAGGAAAATCGGCGATCGTCACCGGTGCGACACGCGGCATCGGGAAGGCGATTGCATTGGAGTTGGCGAAACGCGGCTCAAATGTGGCGTTTAATTATGCTTCGAGTGCAGAAGCGGCGGAAGAAATTAAAAAAGAGATCGAAGGGTTCGGCGTGAAAGTTTTTGCGGATTCGTGCGATGTTTCCAAAACGGAAGCGGCGGCGGAATTTGTCAAACAGGCGAAAGATGAACTCGGTTCGATTGATTTTTTGGTCAACAACGCCGGAATCACGCGGGATAATCTGATTCTCAGAATGAAGGAAGAAGATTGGGACGCGGTG